>DLXL01000635.1:42940-47417 GCA_003448025.1 Saprospirales bacterium
CCGGCATTTTCACGATCACATAATCGAGCGTAGGTTCGAAATAGGCCGAAGTAGTTTTGGTGATCTGGTTTTTCAATTCATCCAGCGAATACCCGATGGCCAGTTTGGCGGCCACTTTTGCAATGGGATAACCCGTAGCCTTACTGGCCAGTGCCGATGACCGCGATACCCGTGGATTTACCTCAATCGCAATAAGTTGCTCGTTTTCAGGATTTTGCGCAAATTGCACATTACACCCACCGGCAAAATTGCCCAGGGCCCGCATGATCTTGATGGCCTGGTTCCGCATGTCCTGGAAAGAGGTGTCTGACAAGGTCATGGCAGGCGCCACCGTGATACTGTCGCCCGTGTGGATACCCATCGGGTCGAGGTTTTCCACGGTACAGATGATCACTACATTATCCAGGTGATCCCGCAACAGCTCCAACTCGAATTCTTTCCAGCCCAATACGGCTTTTTCTACCAGCACCTCGTGAGTGGGTGAGGCATTGAGGCCACGCTTTACCGCCTCGTCGAACTCTTCTTCTTTCATGCAGAAACCGCCACCCGTTCCACCCAGTGTATAGGAGGGCCGGATTACAAGGGGAAACCCGATTTTCTGAGCGGCTTCTTTGCCCTCCAGGAAGGAGTTGGCGATGTAGGAAGGCGCCACGGACAGGCCCAGGCCCACCACCAGTTTTTTGAATTCCTCGCGGTTTTCGGTGGTTTCGATGGCTTTGGTGTCTACCCCGATCATGCGCACCCCGTATTGTTCCCAGATGCCCATTTTTTCACACTCAATGGCCAGGTTTAGGGCTGTTTGGCCACCCATAGTAGGCAAAACGGCATCAATAGGCGGCAGATTGGGATCCTCCTGGTGCTCCTGCAGGATCTTTTCAATGCTTTCAGGGGTGAGCGGACGCAGGTAAATATGATCGGCCGTAACGGGATCGGTCATGATGGTGGCCGGATTGGAGTTAATCAGACTCACTTTAATGCCCTCCTCCCGCAAGGAACGGGAAGCCTGGGAGCCGGAGTAATCAAATTCACAGGCCTGACCAATCACGATGGGTCCGGAACCGATGATAAGAATGGACTGAATGGAAGTATCTCTTGGCATGTTCGATCAAAAAAGCTAAAAAAATGCCGCAAACCGGCTCAAAGGACACCAGTTTGCGGCATGGCCGAAGTGAAAGTACGCGTTTCTCGTTTTTTCATTTCGGGGTGCAAAGGTATGTTATGCTTGAAAATTTCCCGCTTATTTTTGTCCGGATTTATTTAAAAAAGTAACCTGCGGGTATAACCATGGGTTTAATCGGGCGCCACACGGGCTTTAGTACAATGCTACCACCCCCTGCAAAGCCTTCCAGGTCATACACTTACAACGCGAATGGCCTGGCAAATTTATCCAAATGTTTGGCATAAACCCATATATTTACTCCTAATAATCCCTGGAACACGCTTGTTTTCTCACAATATCGATCACCCAATAGATATTGAAGTCTATTCCTGATGAAAAACACCCTGTTCCTCCTGCTGTTACTTTGTGGTAAAGGCCTGTTAGCACAATCGCCCGATTCCGTGCGGGCTGCTCTGCAGTTAGATAGTCTGCTTCGGGAAAGTCAGTCGCTTACCGGCAAACTTAAGTTTGAAAACGCCCTGCAACTGACTGAGCAAGCCGAACAATTGGCCCTGCAACACTTCGGTGCAATCAGTATTCCTATGGCCCAATGCAAGCAAGCACATGGGCGTGTACTGCATCAATGGAGTAAACTGGAGGAAGCCGAGTTCTTTTATCAGGAAGCCATTCGAATCCGGGAGGCCGCTCAGGGCAAGGAAAACGCCGAATATGCGTCCAGCCTAACCACTCTGGCAATTCTTTACCGGGCACTTGGCGAATATGAACAAGCCGAATCCCTGTACCTGGAGGCCCGCGATATTCGGGCCAGAGTGCTGGGTAAAAACCATACGGAATACGCAGGCAGCCTCAACAACCTGGGGAACATTTACAGGATCATGGGCGAATATGATAAAGCAGAGCCTCTTTACCTGGAGGCACTGGAAATCCGCATAAAAACGATTGGAAAGGAGCACACGGATTACGCTACAGTGCTAAACAACCTGGCCAGACTTTATCGGGAAAAAGGGGATTATGCCAAATCTGCCCCACTGAACCGGGAAGCCCTCGACATTTGGGAACGGGTGAAAGGGAAGGAAAACATAGACTATGCCTGGGGATTGGCCGGACTCGCCAATTTGAATCTGGCTGCCGGACATCTCGATGAAGCGGAATTACTACAACTCGAAGCCAAAGACATCCGTGAAAGGGTGTTGGGAAAGGACCATCCTGATTATGCCGGCAGCCTGGAGTTTCTTGGAAATCTGTACCTGATAAAAGGCGATCATGCAGCGGCAGAAAAATTTATCCAGGAATGCATCGATGTCCGCGGTCGGATTTTGGGCAAGGACCATCCCTTGTATGCCAAAATCCTGGATACCAAGGGAAATCTGTACCGAAAAACCGGAGCCTGGGATCAGGCAGAGGTTGTTTACCGGGAAGCCCTGGGCATTTGGAGCAAGGTATTTGGAAAAAATCACGGTGAATATGCCAATACCCTGGGTAATCTCGCTATGCTTTACCACAAAAAAGGCGACTATAAACAAGCCGGACAGTTTTACCAGGAACAGTTGAGCTGTCAATGGTACCTGATAGGTAAATCGGCAGAATATTCCTCTGAAAACGAGCTAAATGCCTACATCCGGTTGTTCCAGTCTGCCATGGAACATTATTATGCCTATGCTCTCCGGCAACAGCAAGATACCCTTAGCAGTGCTGCATATGATAATGCCTTGTTTCTGAACGGCTTGTTGCTCGAAAATAGTCGGCTACTTAGTCGGGCATTACTGGAGGCCGACAGCAATACCCAAAAAATCTACGAACAGTGGCAGGGCTGTCACCGCCGGCTCGCCAAACGCTACGCCCGCCCTATTGCAGAGCGGAAGAAAATTGCAGAGGTGGAAGCAGAAGCGGAGGCGTATGAGAAACAGCTATTGCGCAGCTTGCCAGTGTTCAGGCAAACCAGAAAGCCACCAAAATGGCAACAATTACAAGCCCGGCTTAAGCGCGGGGAGGCAGCCATAGAGTTCATCCATTTCAGGTGGTATACCCCTAACCCAACGGACAGCATCTGCTACGCTGCACTGCTCATACGGCCCGAATATCCTGCGCCGAAAATGATCCCCCTGTTTGAAGAAAAGCAACTTCGGGCCTGGCTAAACAGTCCGGATGATGCTCCATCGGATTATTACAATGAACTGTACACCCTGCCAGTTCAGGGCTTTCAGGTGGCACAAGCAGTCCGCCCTACCCTGTATGAACTCATCTGGAAACCCTTAGAAAAGGATTTAGCAGGAGTCACCAACCTTTACCTGGCTCCTGCCGGATTGCTCCATAGAGTCAATATGGGCGCCATTCCTTTTCATCCGGATTCCCTGGTGATGGATCGTTACCGTTTGAACCCTCTGGGCAGCACCCGGCAACTTTTATCGGCGAACGAAAGCTCCTATCCCCGCCAGGATGCCATATTATTTGGCGGAATAAGGTTTGACATGGATACCACCGCCATATTTTCTGCACTGGAGCAACAACATACTGGCGACCTGGCAGATAGAGGATTAGTCTACAGTGAAGAGGCTACAGATCCCGGAGCCCAGGAATGGCCTTACATTAAATATACAGAGAAAGAAGTAAAAGCCCTGGAGCCATTGTTGCATGCTGCTGGATTTGCCACAGAAATGCGCACCGGTTATGAAGCAACCGAGGAAGCCTTCAAATGGTTGGGTACACAAGGGCGGTCACCACGGATCATCCATCTGGCTACACATGGCTTCTTCTTCCCTGAACCCAAGGCGGAAACAGATACAGAGATTAACGAAAAAGAGACCGGCTTCAAGACCAGCACCAATCCACTGATCCGGTCCGGGCTGCTGTTTGCCGGCGCCAATTACGCCTGGAAAACTGGCAAACCCATTAAAAAAGGAATGGATAACGGAATTCTGACAGCTTATGAGATCAGTCACCTCAACCTGACCGGCACCGAATTGGTCACCCTATCAGCCTGTGAAACAGGACTGGGCGACATCAAGGGAAGTGAAGGGGTGTATGGATTGCAGCGCGGATTCCGAATTGCCGGCGCCAAATACCAGATTATGAGTCTTTGGCCGGTTCCGGACGCCCAAACCAAAGAACTCATGACTATTTTCTATACCCGTTGGCTCCAGGATAAACAAGATATCCCCGATGCTTTTCGAGCAGCGCAACAGGAAATGCGGGAGCGGTATCAGGATCCGTATTTCTGGGCAGCATTTCTATTAGTAGAATAGGGATAGATAAACACGCATACCATAAATGACACGGATTCTTCTGCTCCCTTCGGCAGCTTTTTTCAGCTCCGAAATACCTAACCGAACACCTTCTGCGTAAATCTGCGGGAAAAAC
>DLXL01000046.1:0-916 GCA_003448025.1 Saprospirales bacterium
CCTCCTTTTCAGAAGGCTTTTCGCAGCAGGAGGAAGTCTTGGCAGGTTCAGGCTTTTTGCAACAGTCCAAAATCTGCGCCTCGAGCTCATCCATATGACAAGCATCTTCAGCCTCAAAGAATGAAACCGTGGTTTTGCCCACACAGTAGCAATATACCTGATGCATGCTTACACCAGCCGTGGAACTCAACAGTGCCACAGCCCAAATCCAGACAACCAATGTCACATTTTTGGATATCATAAAGCTAATGCGGTGCAAAGATACGGCCAAAATGCATCTGGAGCAATCCCCTTGCCGGATTTGCCAAGCGTTGACAGTTTATAAACAGTATTCTGGTCGATGAATCGCCGGATAAATAAAACCTGCAATGTAATTTTGCCCGTCCAGATTTTGGCATCGCACCTCCCAAAAGTAAACCAAACTCATTCTTTCATGGAGACAATAGGCATTCTTGGCGCAGGGGCCATGGGCAGCGGTATCGCGCAGGTAGCAGCAGCGGCCGGTCACAACGTAATCATTTGCGACAACCTGATTATTGCGCTTACCAGAGCGAGCAAGAACATTCAGGCCACCCTCAAATCGCTGGTAGAAAAAGGCAAAATGACCGACGCTGAATCGTACGCTCTGTTCAGTCGGCTCAAATTCACTGATCACATGAGTGAATTTCGCCAATGCAGTATTGTGATTGAAGCCATCGTAGAGGATATTGAACAAAAACAGATCGCCTTTCGCAGTATGGAAGCGGTGGTTGACGAGCACACCATTTTGGCCAGCAACACCTCCTCTTTGTCGATCTCTGCCATGGGCGCAACCCTTAAACATCCGGAGCGTATTATTGGCGTCCATTTTTTCAACCCGGCGCCTTTAATGCGATTAGTGGAGATAATTCCCGGGCTTCAACCCAATCCGGATGTG
>DLXL01000046.1:1089-3865 GCA_003448025.1 Saprospirales bacterium
CGTTGTGGCCAAAGACACACCGGGCTTTATTGTAAACCGCGTTGCACGCCCTTATTATGGAGAAGCGCTCAGAGTTTACGATGAAGGGATTGCAGACGAAGCTACCATAGACTGGGCGATGCGTGATTTGTGCGGATTTCGGATGGGGCCCTTTGAATTGATGGACTTTATTGGGAACGACATTAATTATGCCGTTACTGAGGTTGTTTTCTCCAATTTCTTTTACGATCCAAGGTATAAGCCCTCCTTTACGCAAAAGCGCCTGGTAGATGCCCACTACTATGGCCGAAAAACCTCCATCGGCTTTTATGATTACCGGCCTGGCGCCGTAATCCCGGAACCAACCCGCGATGAAGCACTTGGAAGAGAAATTTCTACCAGGATCCTGGCTATGCTCATCAATGAAGCAGCCGAAGCGCTCTACCTCCGGGTAGCCAGTCGCGACGATATTGAACTGGCCATGACTCAGGGCGTAAACTATCCCAAAGGCTTGCTCTCCTGGGCAGATGAAATCGGGATTCACAACATAGTAGCCAAACTTGACTCTCTCTACGTAGAATACCTTGAAGACCGTTATCGTTGCAGCCCTCTGCTCAGAAAAATGAGTCGGGAAGGGCGGAGGTTTTTCTAGAATGTAACGGCTACGCCGTTTCGATTTTTGGGCAGGCACTCAAACACCAATACGCTCACCAACTCAAACACTCGCATGGCATCCATTTTCACCAAAATTGTTAACGGAGAAATCCCGTGTCACAAAATCGCGGAAACAGATAAATACCTGGCTTTTCTGGATGTGCGTCCGCAAACGTATGGACACACCTTGTGTATCACCAAAGAGGAGATTGATTACATTTTTGATGTGGAAGATGAGCTTTACGCCGGGCTATGGCTTTTTGCCAAACATGTGGCAAAAGGGCTTAAAAAGGTAGTGCCCTGCAAGCGAGTGTGCATTGTAGTGATAGGCGATGAGGTGCGCCACACACATGTACACCTGCTCCCATTCAACAGTATGGAGGATGTGACCTTCAAGCCGGCTCCCAAGGTCAATATCTCCCAGGAAGAAATGCGTGATCTGGCAGCTAAAATTGCAGCTGCGGTGGCAGCCTGACCTATGAAATCTATTTGGCCAATACTATTTGGGCTTGTTGCCTTTCTTCATCTGGCATTACCAGGCCTGGAGATGCGGGAGATTACCCTTTTCACCAAACCACTGCTCATGCCTCTGCTTGCAGCTTGGCTGATGGCTGAAACCGGGCTCCGGAATAGTTTTTTCAGGAATGCGGTGCTATTGGCGCTTGCCTTCTCCACCCTTGGAGATGTGTTGTTGATGTTTGAGGGCGGTTTATATTTCCTGCTTGGGCTGAGCGCCTTTCTGGTAGCACATCTTTGGTATATAGCAGCATTCACCAGCGTTTCCGGGTTCAGGAATGGATACCTGGCTAAGCAACCAGTTCTGCTTCTGCCATTTCTGATTTACCCGCTGGTATTGTTCTGGCAATTGTGGTCTGGAATCCCTGCCGGCATGAAAATACCGGTTTGTTTATATGGCGGAGTTATTACCATGATGGCCCTAAGTGTGATGAATCTGAAGCATCAGTTAAAGCCAAGCCATTTTTTACTGATGCTGGGTGGCGCGGTTTTATTTGTGATTTCAGACAGCCTTATTGCCCTTTCGCGTTTTGGCCAGTCCTTCGAAGGAGCCGGAATAGCGGTAATGTTAACATATATGGCAGGACAATATTTATTGATTTTGAGCGCTATAAGGTGGCTAAAAACATCCGAAAGCGCTCAAAAACCCTAAACCCCTTCACGTGGATTTGCTATAAATTTACACAATGGCCATTAAAATACCATTGATTGTATAAAAAATGCGGAACTTGGAGCCGCATATTGACCCCATTCGATTTCCATCAAAGTAACCAAATTGATTTTATCACCAAACGTTTCTGTTTAACAAACTGACTATGAAAAGAACGCTACCCTTGCTGTTCGCGCTTCTGTGCGCCCTTTCTCTTGCTGCTCAAGCACCTGTTTGTGTACGCGACTCCTCCATTTTGCAAACCGGAGGTTTGCTTGCTCCGGCGCCTTACACTGAACAAGCCCCCAATTACAACCTCAATGACGCCTGCATAAATCACCCTTACAACCAGTCTGTAACGGTGAATGTGCCTACCACTTTCAATGGTATTCCGATTACCACGGTAAGCATAGCCACCATGAATGCAATCAGCGATATGCCGATTGGCCTAACCTATGCCTGCGATCCACCAAACTGTGTTTTTGCTGCAGGCTCTTTGGGCTGCATCGTGCTTTATGGCACACCAACAAATGCCAATATCGCTCCAGATACGTTCGATCTGGGCATTACAGCTACCGTAAACACACCATTTGGCGGTCTTCCAGTGGTATTCCCGGGTCAAATTGCGCCTGGCTCACACTACTACCTTGCCCTTAAAACACCTGATTGCCTGGTAGGCAGTTATGATCAGGGCAATCAGTTCACCCTGCTCAAGAACGCACCGAACCCATTCAGTGATCAAACCTTGATCATTGCTGAATCTCAGGTAACAGGGGAATTTTTCTTCGAAGTATTTGACCTCCTTGGCCAACGGGTACATCAGCAAACCCTGCGTTTGGACTTTGGCCGCAACGAATTCACCTTCGAAGCCGGAAATCTGGCAAACGGCTCCTATTTCTACACCCTCTCCAACAACAACGGCAAAGCTGTTCGTCAGCTGGTGATCGCGAGGTAAGTGTTTTGGTGTTTTGGTGTTTT
>DLXL01000379.1:0-2714 GCA_003448025.1 Saprospirales bacterium
GGGTTTAGCCGCCGAGGGTTTATGTATTCCGGAAAAGTTTACGGGGGAAATAATCAGGCTATTAGTGGTCAAATGGCACTGAATAGTTGATTTGAGCGTATTTGCCTGGAAAAAAAAAACAACGAAAATTTGTAAAACTAATTTGATATTCCTTATTGTTGCATGGTAAAATAGTATTACTCTCAAATAAAGTTGTGAAATATGGAGCCTATGTTCAATGCAAATCAAGACAATCCTTCTGTTGAAACTACCCTGGAGCAAAATATACCTGTGGTTGATCAGGAGGCCAAAATCCGCCAGCAACGCCGCCAGCAGCGGGGTTTGAGATGGGTACTTGGCGGTGCCGCATTGCTGGTGTTTAGTTTCGGATTAAATTTTGTCCTTTACCTGGCCGGCGCTGACCTTGCGGTGCCTATGTACGTACTTACCAGCGTAGGCGCGTTAAGCGCCATAAAAGGTATGGTGGACATTTTCGGTATTTGATCATATTTGGGAAAACTCCGAGTATTAATTTTGGGGGAGGTACACTCAGGCTGTGGTTTTGTACCTGGCTTGCATTAGCTTTGCGGTCGATTCTCCGGCATGCATAACCGGGAGTTGTTGCATTGATCCATGACCTATGTTTCAGCCGAGGAGGCGTTAAAAATCATTCAGTCAGGCCATCGGGTATTTGTACACGGAAGTGCCTGCAGTCCTACCCATTTATTGCAAAAATTATCGGAACAAGCCTCCAGGCTGAAAAACATAGAATTGATTTCCATCAGCCTGTATGGAGATGCTGTGGTAGACAAGCCCGAATTTTATCCCCATTTTCGCTATAATTCGTTGTTCGTTTCTGCTAGTATTCGGGAGGCCGTTAACCAGGGAAGAGCAGATTATGTCCCGGTTTTTTTAAGTGAAATTCCCGAACTGTTTAAGCGCAGGATTATGCCGCTTGATGTAGCATTAATCATGGTTTCAGAGCCAGACAAACATGGGTTCTGTTCTTTAGGCGTATCAGTTGATGTGGCTCGGTCTGCCGTCAATGCAGCCAGGTATGTGATTGCGCAGGTCAATCCGCGTGTACCGCGTACCCATGGTGATGGAATGATCCACGTAAGTCGTATTCACGCCATGGTACATCATCAGTCTGAGCTTTATGAGGCTCATTTTGGCGACTCCGTAGGAGAGGAAGAACTTAAAATAGGTCAAAGAGTGGCAGAATTGGTGGATGACCGTTGTACCCTTCAAATGGGTATCGGTTCTATTCCGGACGCGGTTTTGCGAAGTTTAGGCAACCACAAAGACCTTGGCGTACACACAGAAATGTTCTCGGATGGATTGGTTGATTTGATTCAAAAAGGAGTTGTTACGAATAAATATAAAAAAATACACCCTGGCAAAACGGTTACAGCTTTCGCATTAGGCAGCAGAAAACTGTATGATTTCGTAGACGATAATCCATCGGTGGCTTTTTTGGATGTGGACTACGTCAACGATACCGCAGTCATTCGCCGAAACAAACGGGTGGTTGCCATCAATAGTGCCATTGAAATTGATTTTACAGGACAGGTATGTGCAGATTCTATAGGCACCTACCATTTTTCCGGTGTAGGTGGACAAATGGATTTTATCAGAGCTGCAGCATTATCGGAAGGAGGTAAACCCATTATCGCGCTTACTTCCAGAACCACCAAAGGTATTCCCAGGATTGTTCCACTGCTCAAGCAAGGAGCAGGGGTGGTGACTACCCGTGCACATGTACATTATGTGGTGACAGAATATGGTTCGGCATTCTTATTCGGGAAAAATCTCCGGGAACGAGCCAAAGCATTGATTGATATTGCTCACCCGGACGACCGGGAGACGCTCGACCGGGCAGCCGAACAACGTTTCAAGGAATTCGCCATATAGCTTTTATGCGCATAATGGTGTAAAAACAAAAGTAAGGCGTATCTTTCGCAGCATGAATCAGCTACCTGCTACCCCTATTCGGCAAGTTTTTCTGATCCTGCTGATTGCCGGAATTTTCGGGGTTTTGTTTTTTAACCTTTACTTTTTTGTACCGGCACTACTGGGCGCTTATACGCTTTATGTACTGTTGCGAACACCACTTTTTTTCCTGACAGAAAAATGGAAATGGAGTAACAAGGCTTCGGTTATAGTGCTGATGATCCTGTCTTTTATAACCATTCTCCTGCCGTTTAATTGGGTATTTTCCTTGTTGAGCAGCCGGATTATTTCCCTTTTTCAAAATTCTGATACCCTTTTGGTAAATATCCAGAATGTGGTCAGGAAAATCGAAGCGCAGTACCAAATATCCCTGCTGACCCCCGAAAATCTGAAAAGTATCAGCGATTGGTCTGTTCATCAGGTTCAACATATATTGAGTGCCACCGTCAGTGGCCTGGGCTTGTTCGTGGTGATGTATTTTATCCTGTGGTTTATGCTCACTGAAGGCAAAAAAATGGAACAGTCGTTTTTTGACTGGATGCCTTTGCGACATGAGAATGTACTCTTTGTACGCAGACATTTGAACGACATGGTTTGGGCCAATGCCCTAGGTATCCCGATGATGGGCGTGGTGCAAGGTCTGGCCGGATTTCTGATATATTGGCTGGCTGATGTTCCGGATCCCTGGTTATGGTTTGCCGTAACATTTGTTTCCGGAATGATGCCGGTAGTTGGGGTGTCTTTGGCCTATATCCCGCTTGGGCTTTTGCTGCTGGCAAATG
>DLXL01000379.1:2837-5987 GCA_003448025.1 Saprospirales bacterium
TTGGCCTATATCCCGCTTGGTCTTTTGCTGCTGGCAAATGGCGAAGAAGGAAAGGCTATACTAATCATTTTATACGGCTTCATCGTAGTAGGTTCGGTGGATAATATAGCCCGTATGTGGTTTTTGAAAACCATCAATCAAACTCATCCAACGATTACCTTATTCGGGGTAATAGCCGGCTTACAACTTTTTGGCTTTATTGGTTTTATATTTGGTCCTATCCTTATTTCATTATTCATCATGCTTATTCAAATATATCATAAAGAGGTCCATCCTAAGATTTAAAAAAAAATGGCTGCAATTCCAAAGAATTGCAGCCAAATCTCATGTATATCGCTTGATTAACGTTTCAAGCCGGCAAAGTAAATTTGAACACCCAGTGACAATGCAATCTGATTGGTTTTAGTGGTAGTGGTGGTCTTTACCCCCTGAATATCCAGATCAAACTGGCTCTTGGCATAGTTGTACTTTACCAATGCTTCAAGACCGATACCATCACTGGAAAAAATGGTAAAGCCCGGGCCAACACCAAAAGCCAGGATATTGGTATTGATGTTCTGGTTTGTACCATCTACCGTCAGATTATCGGAAGAATTGCCAAATCCGAAGTTGCCTTGAAGGAATAAGGCCTTGTCTCCAAACGGAAGATAATAGCGTGTGAAAGGACCGAACAACAAGTCGCTATCCTTGGTTTTTTCCTCTCCGGCACGTGTCTCGCTACTGGATGTATAATCCAGTCCAATACCCAGAGTGAAATTATCGAACAGGAAATAGCCAATGTAAGGCGACACGTTCCATTGCGTATTCTGAGGCTCTTCTCCTTCTGTACCGGGTGTACTAAAGGATGTTTTGGATGAGTTAGTGGCAAAACCAACTGCTGACCCCAGCATAAATCGACCACGATCGGTAAACTGACCAAAGACTGATTGGCTAAAAATACCGAAAAGTAAGACGAGCGAAAAGACTTTAATTAGTTTCATAATAACGTTGATTTTATTTGTTGATGGAACAAAACTCAAGCTAATTGATGGAAGATAATATGATAGAGGTCAATTGTAACGATGATCTTGGGCCCAACCGGTTTTGTAGAATCATTGGTCGTAATGATCCAGGCCAATATGGCATGGATAAAAGATAGTGAAATTTGCGCTTAATTATTAAGCCTATTGCTATGGGGTACCGTTTGCGCGATGCGGCCAAATTTTCTTTTATTCAGCACCATCCCGAGTACTTGGGATGCCGAAATGCCCGCATACGACTGCAAATTTTGCCTGGTTAAAATAAAATTTGTTACCACCCCGCACAAATGCCCCTGCTGCAACAAGTCTAGTTTATAACATGGAAAAACATCTTTCAAAAAGGCATCCATTTTCGCTATGGATACTGAAGGCCTTGTTGTTCCTTTTGGGAATTGCCGCTATACCGCCCGGATTGAGCATGATGATGAACCCAAGTGGAGCAGGAGTTGGTTTCCCATCAGGACAATTGGATCAGACTCCCTTTCCAGACTATTTTTTCCCGGGATTGATCTTGGCCGTATTTATGGGTTTCTTTCCACTTTTAGCCTGGTTTGGATTGTGGAAAAAGTTTTCATGGCCCTTGGCAGAACGGGTTAACCCGTTCCGCCAATTCCATTGGGCATGGACACTTTCGGTAGCCTGTGGAATATGCCTGATGATCTGGATCTTAGTTCAGATTACCATGGTTCCTTACTTTTTTTTGCAACCAACAATGTTTAGCTGGGGGGGCGGAATCGTATTATTCAGCTGTTTGCCAAGTGTTAGAAATTATTATCAAAAACCCGTTTGATACACCCATAAACCCTATATTCGAGTCTTAATCTGGTGAATTTTCATGAATGTTCCCTTTTGGCATTTACCTTCTGAGACAGTTCTTCAGGACCTGCAATCTTCTGCCAGTGATGGACTTGGATTCAGGCAGGCAGCCAAGTCTTTGGCCAGACGCAAGATCAATGAACGCATCCTGCCGGAATGGTGGCGGGCGTTTATGCTATTTGTTCGTCAGTTTAGTTCTCCGCTCGTATTACTGTTAGCTTTTGCGGCCTTGATGTCCATCATTATGGGCGATTGGAGCGACTCATTCATTTTGCTGGCTATATTATTATTGACAGGAGTGATCGGATTCTGGCAGGAATATCGAGCAGGTAAAGCGGTGGAAAAACTTAGGAATCTGATGCAGGTACATTGCACGGTTGTTCGTGATGGTAAACCAGTTAAGATCATCAATAAGGATGTGGTACCGGGAGATATCATAATATTTGCTGCCGGAGATATTGTGCCCGCAGATTGCCTTATTCTGGAGGCCACAGATTTGCACCTTAATGAATCGGTATTGACGGGAGAATCGTTCCCGGTTGAAAAAGGGCCGGGCCTGGTTGCGGAAGACGCACCTGTCAATAAGCGAACAAATACCTTGTTTGAGGGCACCAGCATCCTGAGTGGCACGGCCAGGGCGGTTGCTGTTCGCACCGGACTGGAGTCTGAAATAGGTCAGATTAGTAAGGAATTA
This sequence comes from Saprospirales bacterium, assembly GCA_003448025.1. GTDB lineage: Bacteria > Bacteroidota > Bacteroidia > Chitinophagales > Saprospiraceae > M3007. Next base: position 5,367 of record DLXL01000379.1, read on the forward strand.
GCCAAGGGAGAAACGGAAACTGCCTTCCAGACCGGAATCAGGAGTTTTGGGAATCTTCTGCTCCGCTTGACATTTATGCTGTCGGCCGGTATACTGATCTTTAATCTGCTGCTAGGTAAGCCGATCATTACAAGTATATTGTTTTCTATTGCCTTGGCTGTTGGGCTTGCTCCTGAACTTTTGCCTGCCATTATGGTGGCGACGCTCTCTGCCGGCGCCATCCGCCTGGCGAAGAACAAGGTAATTGTAAAAAAACTGGAAGCCATTCAAAACCTTGGGTCGGTGGAAATCCTTTGTTCCGACAAAACAGGCACCCTGACTACCGGGGAGGCCAGGGTAGCAGGAACAATCGGCGTCCATGGTATACACAGTGACAGGGTTCGTTTACTGGTTTGGCTGAATGCATCATTTGAGACGGGGTTTACCAATCCTATGGACGAAGCCATCCGAAAATTGCCGGGAATGCCCTCTCTTGATACCTTTGTCAAAAAGGATGAGGTTACATATGATTTCAAGCGTAAGCGGCTCAGTATCGTAGTGAAAACTGGGCAGGAGGATTGGATGGTAACCAAAGGCGCTATTTCCAGCATTATGGAGGTGTGCTGTTTTGCTGAAACAGCG
>DLXL01000124.1 GCA_003448025.1 Saprospirales bacterium
GGTTCAAACATACGAGACGCAGAGGCGCGGAGGGCTTGACAATCCATTTTATACCTCCGCGTCTCCGCGTCTCTGCGGTAAAAACTACCAAACAGCCTCTGAATTACTCCTTCCTCGCAACAAACTTGCCCGGATAAACCTTTGTGGCCTGCTGATTATCATACACACAACCACCGTTTACCCAAACCTTCATGATCCCGTCAGACAGTGCTTTGGGATTTTGTACACTGGAATTATCCTTTACCGTAGCCGGGTCAAACAACACCAGATCGGCGGCATAACCAGGTGCTACAATTCCCCTGTTGGCAATCCCTACATGTGCGGCTGCCAGGCTGGTCATTTTTTGAATAGCCGTTTCCAGGCGCATGATTTTCATTTCGCGGACGTACAAACCCAGCACTCGGGTAAAGGCTCCGTAACCGCGGGGATGACCACCATTCGCCCCATCCGAACAGATATTGGTATGTGCCCAGGCCAGCAGGTTTGTTACATCCTCCTCCAGCATCGATTTCCCAAGGATGGCCTCAATTCCAGTCGCATCCGGATTAGCCGCCTGATATGCATCTGCTTCGGCAATCAGGCCCATTAAGGTTTGAGCCGGAGTTTCCTTACGCATGGCCGCAATTTCAGAAATCGTTTTGCCCGCATAGGCAGGGTTTGCCGCAAACCGGGGCACAATAGACTGTGCCGGATCGAAAGTATGATCCACTGCATATTGCGCGCTAACGGGGTTGTCATAGTCAGTTTTGGGAAACAACACTTTCATCGTGCTATTCCAAAAAACATAGGGATAACAATCAGCCGTAATATCAATGCCTTCACTGCGAACCGATTCCAGCCAGGCGAGGATTTGGGGTGCTGTGCCCCAGTCGTCCTTCAAAGCTATTTTAGCATGCGAGATCTGCACCGGCAATTTGGCTATTCTGCCAATCTCAATGATCTCACTGATGGCATCCTTCAATGCAACATCTTCACTCCGTAAATGACTGATGTACCGTCCTTTTTCCTCGGCCGCCACCTGAGCGAGCTGGATGACTTCATCCCGGGTAGAAAAGTATGCGCCGGCATATTCCAGGCCGGTAGACAATCCCAGGGAGCCTTTTTTCATTTCTTCGCGCAGGATCACTTTCATACGGTCAATTTCCTCCTGCGTAGCAGATCGCTCCAATTGATCCGGACCGCCCATAGCTATTTCCCGGAGGGCAGTTTGCCCGGTGTAAGTAGCTATATTGACCGCAACCGGCTTTTTTTGCATATTAGCCCGGATACTGTCTATCCAGCTGCCATACCCATCTTGTCCGGATACAATGGTCGTCACGCCCTGATTCAGGGCCGCCAGAGCTTCCGGGTAAGACGCTGTGGAGCCCTCCAGATGACTATGTGTATCAATAAAGCCGGGAGCCAGCACCTTGCCTTGTCCGTCTATCACCGTTTCGCCTTCATAAGGGGTCAGTTTGCCAACCGCTTCAATTTGGTCGTCCATGATTCTGACAGAAGCCGCTCTGGCCGGAATTCCGGTGCCATCTATCACCTGTACATTCGTGATAAGGGTGGTGCGTGGCAGGGTGTATGGCTTCCGGTGAAAAATGGCATCCATCATACGGATGTGCATGCCACTGCCATTGCTGTTCAGGACCACCAGGCAGCGCTTGTTTTTGGTATCCCGACAAAGAATATTCACAAAGCCATTCCATCCGCCGGTGTGTTGGTATAGTTCGCCTTCCTTTTTAATCCCCCATCCAAATCCATAAGGAGCTGTTTTTCCGTCTTTTAAAACGGCCGGCTTAAGCGCTTCATCCAGGGTTGATTTTTTAACCAGTTTTTCGGTGTACCAGGATTGCTCCCAGGTCCAGAGATCCTCCACAGAGGAGTAAATGTTTCCGTCTCCTGTTACGCCATCCACATTGATCAGATCGTTCAACCAGGAAACACCATTTTCCTCTCTATAGCCAACTACGTGATTTACAGGAACTTCCGGCATACGCAAGTGGTACACATAGGTGTTTTTCAGTTGCAAAGGCGTAAAGATGTTTTTTTGCAGAAACGCTGCGGCACTGGTAGCAGAAACGCGTTCCATAATGGTGCTCAACAGTACATAGTTGGTATTACAATAGGCCCAACGCGCTCCGGGAGCAAATTCTACCGGCGGTTTCACGCGTGCATACAATTGAACCAGGCCTTCGTTGGTCAGCGTATCCAGGGCTTCCCGGTGGCGATTAAATACATCAAAATATTCCGGCAAGCCAGACGTATGCTGGAGCAGGTTTCGAATGGTGATATCAGGATAAGCCAGTTCCGGCAAATACTGCTGAATGGGATCGTCAAAATGCAGTTTCCGCTGTTCATGCAGGATCATGATCCCCATGGCAAAAAACTGTTTGGACACCGAGGCCAGATTAAAGGCCGAATGGGTGTTCAAGGGCTTCCCGGTTCTGAAATCTTCTACGCCCAGTGCCGCTTTGTATTGAATCTTTCCATTTTCAGCATACAATACCGTTCCATTGAAATGGTGTATTCGATGCAGGTATTGCAATACAGAATCCAGATGTTTTGGAATGAAGGTTTCCTGGGCTTGCAGGAGCACAGAACCCGACAAAAAGGCACAAAACAGGAGTATTTTTTTCATAAATGGTTATTAGTTGTACGTTATACACCTTTTCCTATCCGGGTGTTACAAGGCCCAATCCGGATTGCCCGGTCAGGTGAAGAGATCCGTCGCGAAGCTGAAAGCCACCGGTTACCACGTCCTCCGCCAGGTCGAAACTGCCGTCGAGGTCGATGTAACGGGTATTCGGACAAGCATAAGCTGCGTGAAGAGCGGCCGTGATACTGATAATGCTCTCATCATTACAACCCCAAAAAAGCGAAATACCGGCATTTTTGGCAATGTGGGCAATTTCCAGGGCGCCGGTAATGCCGCCGCATTTCATAAGCTTGATGTTGTATATGCCGAATGGTTGTGGTTCCTGAGCTAATTTCAGGGCATAAGCCGGCGATTTGAGGCATTCATCTGCAGCGAGTTTTTTCCTGGTGGCAGCATCAAGTTGCAGCAATTCCGCTTCTTGTCCAACGGGCAATGGTTGTTCTACCAGCTCAATATCTGCCTTTTCCGTAGCCTTTAAAAAACGGTTCAGATCAGCCATGGTATAGCCCTGATTGGCGTCTACCCGGATGGTAAAATGCCCTTGATATTGTTCCCGCAAGGTCAGAATCCTGGCGATATCTTCTTCCGGATCACGACCGGTTTTTACTTTTAAAATCCTGAATCCCAGCTTTTTATATTCCGCAGCCTCCCGCAGGGTGTCTTCCACCGACATGATACCGATGGTTACTGAAGTAGGCAGGGATTTGATTTTCTGGCCATAAAATGCCACGATGGGAATACCCAGGTATTGTCCGAAAGCGTCATGCAGGGCAATATCGAAGGCTGCCTGGGTGCCGGGCAAATCAGGAAAATGGGCGTTCCACTCAGCAATGAGTTGTTGGAAATGCCGGATATCGCGACCAACAAATCCTTGCAGAAAATCTGAACTACAATTTTGAAAGGTTTGGGCGCAGGTCTCCCCTACTACTTCCTCGGCCGGACTTGCGGCTCCCAGACCGGTGATACCAATTTCCAGGGTAATTTGCAGAAAGATATTTTCTACGGCAGACACCGTGTGCCGTGCAATGGTATAAGGTTTGGTGAGGGGCAGATACTTCAAAGAAGCCTGGATGGATTTGATTTTCACGGGGGGCTATTTTTTGATTAAGGATTGCAGCACAGGCAGGATGGCGCCAACGCCTTGTTGCATGGGAAGCAGCACCGGAATGTCCAGTTTTTCCGCATAAAACGCCTGATAATCAAGCGCTTCCGCGTCTGTGCAATCTTCTGTGTTGAGCGCTAAAGCGATGACTTTGGAGCCAAATTTACCCATGATTTCTATTTCAGATTCCACGGGAGGTATGGCGCCCCACTGCGGATCCTTATCGAAGAATTGCCGTTTGGGCGCATGCACCAGCACCACCTGTTTAGCCTGGCCGGAGATCAGCAATTCCAGGCCGCAAGGGCCGCTGGGGTTGCGCAGGGAGGATTGTCCTTCCAGCAGGATCAGATCAGGCGACGTTTCTTTCCAGCACGACACAATGGCGTGTTCCAGCTCGCCGGATACAAAATCGTTGAGGGTAGAATCAAAAATGAATCCGTATTGCCCGCCCTGGAGCCAGCCGGTTTGTCCGGTGTAAATCATGGCGCCGCGCAAGCCGGCCCCGGCGCAGGCTTCCAGGATCATGCGCGCGGTAGTGCGTTTGCCCATAGCGCAATCCATACCCATCACAGCAATAATAGGCGCTTTTACGGCGAAAATAGCGCCGGTCCAGAAATGCAGGTCTTTGCGCGCTTTGGGTTTGCGGATATCTGTGAGTTGCACGCCATGTTGTTCTGCCAGGGCCACCAGATCAGGGTGGGAACTCAGGTAATCATGCAATCCGTTCACGATGGAGAGTCCGCGGGTGATGGCGCTTTGAATGATGGCAAACATATCCGGCGGCAATATTCCGCCCACTGTGGCTACGCCGATGATCAGGCAATCCACCTCTTTCAGGGCCTCCAATGCGATATCCAGTGATTGGAAAATGGGAATGTTCCGGTGTTTGCCATCCAGCGCCACGCCGGCATCCTGTCCGGCCAAAGGCGGATCAATAACACCCTGGATGAGGTAGCGACTGGTACCGCGCACCAGTCCGTGGGCTGTTTTGGCATCGCTGGTGCTGTATAATCCGTTGGTTAAGACGATGGCGCGCTGCATGGCATTGTTTTGGGCAAATGTACAATGGGTGGGCCAGACGGCGTAAGGTTTACAAACCTACGAGGTCTATACACCTGATTATTAATCCAGTATCATCACCCTTTCACAAACTTCCCTGCATATACCTGGCCGGATGTTGACACCGCCGACACCCAATAAACACCCAATGGAAGGGCAGATATATCAACCTTTTCATCCGTTTGGATGGTGCGTGAAAGGAGCAGTTTGCCCCGTTCATCCGAGATGCTCACCTGCATGTTTTGCTCCAGAATGGGCAGGTTTAGGGTGATCCAATGCGTGGCCGGATTGGGGTATAGGTTGAGCGGAATGGCGGCGGGCGTTTGGGTGGAAGAGGTTTCGGGGGCAAGTTTGACGATCCAGAAGTCAGAGGAGCCTTGGTTGCTCAAAACATCGCCGTTGGCAGATCGTGCTTCACCAGCAATCAATAGGCCATTATCATTCGTTTGAAGCACACTGCTACCCAATTCACTTTGATTTCCACCTAATGTTTTTTGCCAAATCAATGATCCATTTTCACTGACTTTTATGACCCATAAATCTTCGCCGCCATTGTTTCCAGCTGCATCTCCATCAGTTGATTGTGTTGCGCCTACCATGACAATTTTATTGTCATCCAACTGAATAAGTGAGCTGCAAATATCTGGTCCGGAACCACCAATTGTTTTCTCCCATTGTAAGGTACCTAAACTATCAAGTTTAATTAACCAAATGTCATAGTGACCTTTATGTACACTAACATCGCCATCTGAACCTGAAATTTGACCTCCAACAATAAACCCGCCATCTTTTGTAGGATAAATGTCGTTAGCTCGATCAATACTGGAAGTTCCAAACAATTTTTGCCAAACTACCTCTCCTTGAGCATCCAATTTAACTACCATGTAGTCCGTACTTCCATGAACACCGCTTAAATCTCCATCATTTGAAGCTGATTCTCCAACGACCACTATGCCCCCATCATTAGCTTCTGCCAATGAATAGGCGATATCTAAATCACTTCCACCCAAAGATTTTTGCCATTGGATTATACCTGAAGACGTCAATTTAACTACCCACGCATCTATATTGCCGTGGTAACCAACTACATCTCCATCAACTGAAGTCGTTCTGCCTGCGATGGCAAAACCTTTGTCCTTTGTTTCAATAATCTTGGATGCGTCCTCCCATCCACTGCCACCCATACAAAGCTGCCATTCTATCAATCCATTAGCATCTAACTTGAGAACCCAACCATCGATACCACCATGATTACCAGACACATGACCATTATTTGATTCAGAGTGGCCGGCAACAATATACCCAAAATCGGAGGTTACAAATACCGATGTCGCTCTATCATTATTGCTACCTCCAAAGCACTTTTTCCAGATAACCTGTCCTGTTACATTTAGTTTGACTACCCAAAAATCATTGCCACCATGGTTACCAAAAACGTCACCGTTATTCGACAATGTTTTGCCTACTACAATAAAGCCTCCATCAGGCGTTGATTTTGAAGAATATGCAACATCCAACTGAGAGCCGCCAAGTGATTTTTGCCATTGGATACTGGGTTGAGCCTCCATCC
>DLXL01000319.1 GCA_003448025.1 Saprospirales bacterium
TTTTGGAAACCTTATAGGTCTGAATCCAATATGTCCAGTAGTGTTGGCAGGTACTCAAATACCCGTTTCATGAAACACACTAACTACTTTACGCTGCTGTTGCTTTGCAGCTTATCCAACCTTCATGCGCAATGGCTGGCATCGCCGGCGCCAGCCACACAAGCCGAACGTTTACAGCTAGCTTTTTACAAAGGAAAACCATTTCACAGCGCCTTCACTTTCCATTCGTATCCGGTAAAGCCCTGCCGGTAAATGTCGGATATCCCAAACGATCTGAACATGCTGCCCGGCATAGGATTGATGCGCCACCTGCAAGCCACGCGCATCAAAAACATCAAGCTGCAGATCCTGGGCCGTATTCAAATCAACCTTCAGCGCCACCTGTTCCACCGCAGGATTCGGAAACAGAACCGAATATACTATGTTGAGCAGGCTGCCCGCTTCGCTGGTTACGGTAACATCGGTACAAAAAACATCAGAACATCCCAGGCAATCTGTGACGGTAACACAATAGTTTCCCGGACCAAGCCCCTGAATTTCAGCAGTAATATCGCCGGTATTCCACTGATATGCATAAGGAGGGCAGCCCGTCTGGGGAGCTACAGAAACCGATCCATTGGTCTGACCAGGACTACAATTAACAATAACCGGGTTCAACACCCAACTAACAGGAGTGCTCTGGATAGTACCCGAAACACCCGCGCTAAGGTTGTAATAGGTGCCGCTGGCACTGGCACGCAATTCAACACCACGCACCGTATATGTGATAAAACCTGATCCGGGACAAGGATCCGTATAACTTGTGCCCGTTACCGGTACTTGATTCAGCAAAACAAGCGAGGTGTCAGCATCCGTCTTTTTGTAAATAAAATACCCCAAAGCTGCGGACGGGCCTTCCCAGGACAGTTGAACATTCAACCCCGTCTGACTAACATTCAGGTTTTCAACGGGTTCGAGGATATGCATTCTAATCGTTGGGTCTCCCATTAGGGCAGAATGAACATAAATACCCCAGTAAGGCGGTGCATAACGTCCGGTGTTGCTCATGGTTAATTGAGCGGAATAACCGATATGCTCTCCGAGTGCCATGTGCTGAAGATACCAATTCGGACGAACCGCCCAGGTACTTGCCAGGCAAGTTCTGGAAGCAATGGCTGCACGCAAAAAGTTATTGGGGTAATCCCAGTCGCCAAAATAGGAGCCAAACAACAAGGTAAATACCGTTTGCAGGGAGTCTGTGGTAAAGTTCGTGGTGTTTGAAATATCAGAAGCGCTCTCCGGACCGCCGCCGCCACATCCAAAAGACCACATATAAGACTGGCTGGACAACGTTTGCCTGTAGGGAAGTTCTTTGACCTTAGAGAAACCAAACTTCGCTGTAAAGTTTTTCCAGGCTGTTTGTCCCAAAGCCTCCAGGTCTAATGGGTAATTATTGTCTATCAATCCCCGTTCCACCGCCGGTGCTTTCCCGGTTCGCCATTGATGGTCCTTATCCAGGTATCGCTGCAACAGTTCCCCCTCCGATTCAGGGAATTTGGACATGTTCGCAAAATCTACCCGCCCCACCTGAAGTTTCAGCGGTGCCGGGAACACGTTATTATCAAACTTTCCATCACCCGGAACATTGTCGTGCCGGTTTCCCGGACCGTTAATGCTTACGGTCTGGTCTGTCCAAATGCCATCCAGGCAACCATAATACCCATCGCTTGGCCAGGCGCCTCTATGATCGTTGTGATGACCATCCGGGGCAATTTCTCCTGAATATGGCACGGGCACCCGGCCTAAGAGGAACAATGCCTGATGGATGTCCGGAGAACTCTCTGCCCAGGATATGATGTAGGATTTTACCGTGGTGACCGGATCATTCCGATCAACATATAGGGAATGCGTGTTCCAGCCATCGGATTCGATATCGTTGATCAAACGGGAAATTTCAGGCGCCAGCGTCAGTTTAAAAGTGCTGTCTATCACTACCAGACAGGAGCCCCGGAGATGAACCGGCGGCACTTTAATGCCGGAATATAGATATCCGGTACCAAAATTTGGCGTGCCATTGGGAAATGGAAAGGCTGGCAGGCTCTTGATTACCTGATATTCATACCCTACCCCCACCGCAACGCTGGTGTCTGTCCAACTGGTGCTTCCTGCTCCGAGGCTAACCAGGCTATCCACCCAAATCGGATCATTTTTTGCTTTTCTCCTGATGGTATAGCCACCATTATTGGTATCCAGCACCCACTTGAGGGTTATGCGAGGCGGAGACTCCTGCACCTCAGCCTCCAGCATAACCGATTGCCTCGCGTCAATGATATCCTGCGCATGGAGGAGGGTTGTCCCCAAACCAAAAAGTGCCAGAATAATGCCCGAAATTTTCATGATAGATAAGATGGTTTCCGCCTCGATTGGATCTGGTGCGGGAAGATGGTGCAGGGTGGAACAACGGTGCGCTTTTGTAACGACCGCTGCTTTTATTTTGTCACAAGTCTAGTCAATATTGGTGACAAGGCAGCGGAATGCTATTTAGGGAAGACCATGCGACGCAAAAAAACATGTCGCTGAAAGCGCCTGGCGCCATGATTTCCG
>DLXL01000075.1 GCA_003448025.1 Saprospirales bacterium
TGAAAGGAAAACATCATCGTCCATATAGACAAAACCACCCGTAACGGTATCATTTTTGAACCCTACAGTATTTGCAACCGGATACTTCCCTACCTTCTTCGGTACTGTGAAGATAATACCTTCTGCATTAAGAAATGCTGTATCGCCTGGAGCAAAAATATAAGGGTAAAACGTGGTTCCATTAATAAAGAAGTGTTGGTTTGTTACCTGCGCTATTATAGCTTTTCCGGAAGCCTTCCATTCCCGACAGGTTTTAAAGGCTTTGATATAACCATTTTCCATCGTGCCGGGGTAAAAAATTTCGATAGTGTCCTCACAACTTAGCGTATCAACGGGCATCTCAATCGTATCCGTGGGTTCAGGGTCTGGCCGGGTAAATTCATCATGCGTACAAGCAGGCATTAGCAAAACTAAGCTTGCTGTCAAAAGTGCAAAAATGAGGTCTTTCATGGTGTGTTTATTGGATAGTAGTTCGTAACGTCGCTATGCAAATCTACGAACTCATTTTTATCTCAAATGCTTTTCAGACACACTCTGGCACAGACATTCCCTCCTTCTTAATGCCTTACACATTACCCCCTCCGCGTCTCCCCGTCTCCGCGGTAAATAAACCCTCCGCCCCTCCGCAGTAAAAAATCCCTACTTTTACCCCAAATTATACCCACTTACCGTGTCTGTCTTTTCACGTATTCCTGCGAAATATCACCTCTGGTTGGGCGCTCTGGCTACAGCACTGTTGCTGTTTTTCCTGGCTAAACCCATTTTCAAGGATTATTTTACCCAGCCCAACAGCATGATGTACTCCTTTGGAGGAGATGCACTGATGCTGTATTACAACCCGGCCTACCATACGCGGTACGACGATGGTTCTACCCTTCGTTCCATGGGGTATCCGGACGGGGAATACATCTACCTCACGGACGCACAGGGATCCCTTTCCAACGTCATGCAGTGGGTACACAGGCACGTCACGGATCTTTCCTACTATACAGTGGGTTGGGTGAACGGCTTCAACCTGTATTTGCTCTTTGCTGCGGTTATTTTCGTTTTTCTATTGCTGAGAGCCTTTAAAGTTCACATGGCTACGGCCATCCTGCTGGCGCCCATGATCGTGCTGTTGTCGCCTCAGATTCGGCGCATGGGTGGACACTTCGGGCTGGCGTACCCCTTTTTGATTCCCCTGGCCATGCTTTGGTTTGTGCGCAAATACCGGGTAGGCGTTTTGGAAAAACGTGATGCGCTGATGTTGCTGGTGTCTTTGTTTTTTACGTTCAACAATCCATATGTTGGGTTCAACATCAACTTTTTCCTCATACTGGCGGGCCTGGTCATGTTTGCGGCAGGAGGGTTCAAACGGAGCAACTGGAAAACGCCGGCCATCATTGCGGGCATGGGATTGCTCTCGCTGGGCATGGTGAGTCTGGATTTCAAGCTTTTTGACCCCGTTCACGACCGTCTGAACCCGCAATGGGGCTTTTTCTTCTACCACGCCACTTTCGAGGGCTTGTTTCATCCGCCGGATTCCATTTTGTACCAATGGCTGGTTCGCAACAAAATCATGGTTTCGGAGGTGGAGTTTGAGGCCATGCTGAATGTGGGTATGGTGACAACCCTGTGTTTGGCAGTGATGCTGCTACTCGCGTTGGCGGGTATTTTTCTCCGCAAAAACAAACCGGCATTGCAGAAGCTTTTGCCGGAAAACCGCATCCTCCTGGGCGCATCCCTGCTGTTGTTCCTGCTGGCTGCCAATACCAGTATCCTTCCCGTTTCGGAGCCCTGGCTGGAAAAAAATATGGGCTGGATGCTCATGTTCAAGGCTTCCGGCCGACTGGGCTGGACGGCCTATTTTGCCCTCACCATTACAGCTGCGGTGTTCATAGACCGGCTTTTCCGGGTTACTTCGCCGAATTACATGGCCGCAGTATTCCTGATTTCGGTGGTTTCGCTGTGGAATGCAGAAATCAACCAGTATATCCGTCCCAAATTCAGGGAAGTATTCAATGAAAACTTCTTCGACCGGCAGCATGAGGAAGAAATCCTGAACATACTGAAGGAAAACAGGGTAAATCCGGCCGAATATCAGGCCATGATGAGCGTGCCCAAGATGATCACCTGGTCAGACAAGGTGTTGTCTAACATCAACTACCGCACCCAGATGTCGAGTGTGCGTATCTCTTTGGCCACCGGCTTGCCCATGGTGAACAGCATGTTGTCGCGTATAGGCCTGAACCACAGCCTGGAGCGCGTGCAGATGTTGTCCAATCCGCTCATTGAACGCACGCTGGTGTCCAGGTTCCCCAATCAGAAAGACATCCTGCTGGTAGTGGGCTCTGATGTGCTGCCCGAACTGAAAGGCGGAGAAAAATTCATCGTGGACATTTCTGAAAAAGTGGCCACCAGCAAGGATTTCGTTCTGTTCCGACTCAAAATAGCCGATATCAACAACAATGCGGCACTTCAGGCAGCCCGGGCAGCTTTCCAGAGCGGCAACCAGCCGGCGCCCACCTTTCACCTTGGTTTCGACGATCAGCCCCATCAGCCGGCTTTTTACGGAAAAGGAAGTCTGGAGGTACCCAAAGGCGAGGCTTCCGTAGCAGAATGGGTAAACAGTTTCCCAAGAGATACGGTGATGAACTTTTCAGCCTGGACCTACGTAGATGCGCGCCTGCGCGGCCCGGGATTCTGGATGCTCAGCGTACGCGATGCTTCCGGTGGTGAGGTAGAGCCCATCAAGCTCGAAACTCGTGCTACCAATGACGTGCAAAACAGCTGGATGCGTTCAGAAGCCAAATGCTGGATCCCTCAGGGAGGAAAAGTAACCATCAAAACCTTTGGATACAAACCCATGCTGGTAGATGAGGTCATGTTGTGGCCCAAGGGGATGTCGCCGGTGGTGTATGATGGGGGAGAAGAGTTTTTGTTTGAGGGGGTAAGGGTGAGGAAGTAGTTCCAAACAAAAAAGGCCCTCATTCCTGAGAGCCTTTTGCGGACCGGAC
>DLXL01000599.1 GCA_003448025.1 Saprospirales bacterium
GTTTTTCTTCGGTCTCCTGCTGTATTTATCATTTATTTTGTTTCCTTTTTTCTTCTCTCTGCGGCATTTCATATGTCACGTTTCTTGGTACTTAGTGTCGGGTTTACTTTTTTGTCGCCCCGACACTAAGTACCAAGACCCGTGCCTTTTTGGAACAGCGAATAAACCGCTTAATCCCTTACCACCACCAACTTACCCTGGGCGAGGGTCTGGCCTCCTGAATCCAGGCGGAACCAGTACACCCCGCTGTCCATGGTTTTTGTGTTTAACTGAAATTGGTTGTTGGCAAACGGTTGCTGGGCTACCTGCCGCCCGGCCAGATCGTACAGCAGCAAATTACCCTTCCAGGAATGCGGACTCTTGATCAGGAAGGTAGCTACATCGCTCACCGGATTGGGGAATACTTCCAGCGCAACATCCGGCATTTTGTTCAGGATATTAGCATCCAGGAATTTCTCGCCCAGGGTGTGCCAGGTAGTATTGGTGATTATAGGCGCATTGAAATCAAAATAAATCGCGGCGCTGTTTTCTACCAGGGTTCCGTGAGAGAGCCCAGCCTTGGGCGCTATCTGGAACTTCACAAATCCGTGGGAAGCCGGCTCATTTACATTGCTGTCGGGCAGCAGGATGTTGGTGAACAGGAATTCCAACACATTGCCGCTGAGCTGGTTGAGGTAGCAGGGATGACTGGAACCCAAAAAGCGCAAGGTGCCGGGGTCCAGAAAGCTGCTGAGCGTGTCTAATATTTTTACGGTAAAGGCTGTATCCGTGCCGGTATTCTGGAAACGAATCAGGTAATCAATGGATTGCTGAAGCGGAATATAGTGCTCGTCAAGGGCGCCGCGCGGGAATCCCTGCTTGTCGTTCGGATCAAAAGAGCCCATGTTTTCCACACAATCAATATCTATGATGGGCGATTCATCGTCGGGAGAGAATTTCGTGACGAAACCAAGTGAAACCCCTCCGTTACTATTGGTGCCGCAACCTTCCACCGAGGCGCTGGCCATCTTGCCCCATGGGTACCCAGGGGCTTGCTCGGCTTCCAGTCGCCAGGTAGCACCGTTGGCTGGAACAGTAATGACCTCCATACCGCCTGCCGTCAGGGTAAAGGGGTTGTTGATGGGCGGGGTCATCACGACAATATCCTCTACGACAATATAATTGGAGGGCAACTGCATGGGAGCCCCCATATTATGAATCATGAATTTCACCTCATCGCCGGTGCAGTAGCCTTTCACGCGCAGTTCGGGGCCATCCCAGTTGAAAGGCGACCCACAGGCAGTATCCGGGAAAATGCGCGCCTCGGTACAGTGAGTTTGACCAAGTGCCGCATCGCAGCTAAGGTTAAATATTACGGTGAACGCAGCACATTCTCCCGGCCCCACATTCCCAATCGGGAAAGTGTAGGTATTGCCATCAACGGTATTCCAGGGAATACTGCTGTTCAGTACAGTAAAAAAGGTATCAAAATGAACCTCCACCGAGGCATCCTGGGCCTCCAGGGTGCCGTTGTTGCAGTAGTTCACCACATAATAGTTGTCAAAACAACGGCGCAGGAATGGGGTAGACAAAGAAACATCCATGGATGCGCAGAGCATGTTGGCCTGCATGGCAAAATCATGGCCTGCTGTAGGTATATCTGTCACCACTACCCCAAAAAGCGTGTCCTGACAAGCGTCCCATAAGCCATTAGGTTTGTGCAGAATGACATCGAAAGTGCCTGGAACGGCCGCAATATTGTATTTACCCGTTAGCGTGGTTACGCCATAGTAGCTGTCTGTTCCGTTGGTTGCTTCCACCGTCCAGCCCTGCAAGCCGGGTTCGCCGGCATCGGAGGCGCAGTTGGTATTCTGGTCGTTAAACACCCTGCCGATAATGCGTGATACATTATCGCCACAGGCATCTACTACGGCGGTGTTGTTGACGTCGCCTAATTTGATGCCAATAAAATCTGCATTGTTGATGTCTGCCTGCAGGTTGGTAATGGTTATGGCAGAAGGCGGCGCCGGCACAAAGGGATTTGTGGGGTCGGGGAATACATAATCCTTTTGCACAAATCTGAAGTTGCTGACTGGAAACTCCGTGATGTGATTTAGGATGAGTTGCCGCATGATGGTGGTATCCAGGGTGTTGATTGAATTGGAACCATCCACGTCTGCTGCCAGGATTTTGTAAGGCGAATTAAGCGGCTCTAAACCCTCTATATGCTTCACTATCAGCACCATATCAAAGGTAGAAACCCCATTCAGATATCCTTCATCGCAGGAAACGGGTGTAATTTGGTAGTCACCGCCGGCATCCAGGGTGAAACTGAAATGACCGCTTGGGTCGGTGATAGCCACCTGATTATCAGAGCCAGTAACCAATACCCGGAATTGGTTCATTGGAGCCCCTGCCTCGGTTTCCAAACGTCCGGAAACCGTAAACTGCTGGGCAGTGGCCATTTGCGCCAAACAGATCAGCAAGCCTAAAAAGTAAGTTTTTGTAAGTGTGTTCTTTTTCATGGGAATTTGTTTTACGGATGAACCATTTTTCACGTTACAAAAGTGCGGGCATCCTTTTGGGTGGTCAAAAACATTTTTCAGGTTTTGCAACATTTTATTATTATTTATTTTTTTATAAAATTTTGATAATCAATAAATAATACACGTATTTTGTAACATTAATTTCCATGGAAAAAAGTAAAACTGTTCA
>DLXL01000623.1:0-1276 GCA_003448025.1 Saprospirales bacterium
TTCAATGGCAAACAAGGCGCAGTCCACCATGACCTTGGTTTCGCCATTTTGAGGCGATCTGTTGCCGGCCTCTTCCGTAATAGGCGTTGGGGCAAAATCATGGGTAAAGATATCTTCAGGCCGTGGATCTTCAGCTTCCCTGGATGCATCGAAATCTTGCTGTACTGTATGGGTGGCTTGCGTTTCCAGGTCCATCAAATCTTTTTCTGTAAAGCCGTTTTCCAGTAACAGCTTGCGCAGGATGGGGTAGGGGTCTCGCTTGGCATGCTCTTCCAGATCGTCGCGATACCATTCTTTTCGTACGCCAGAGGTATGGTGATTCAACAGAGGAACCCTGGCATGAACTAAAAAAGGCCTTCGTTCACGTCGTATCGTGTCCATAACCTGAAGGATGGTGTTCCAGCATTGGGTAAAATCATTGCCTTCAATGCTCACAGTTTCCAGGCCAGGAAACCCTTTGGCATATTCGGCAGCATTGGCCACGCGTGTTTCAGCAGCATTGGCAGAAATATCCCAACCATTATCCTGAACCAGGTAAAGGATGGGTAGTTGCTTTAAAACCGCCATTTGAAAGGCCTCCGCCACTTCCCCTTCTGTTACTGAGGCGTCTCCCAGGGAGCAAACAACAAGGCCTGGCCTGGCGTGTGCCTTGCCATTATTTGCTTTAAAATGATATGGGTATGGGTTTTCCAGATCCACGGTCCTGCCATTGGAATGGGAGCTCTGGGTCTCCTGCTCATTGGCTCGTTGCATTGCCTCCTGATACCAAAAACCCAGGGCAGCTCCTGTTGCAGGAATAGCCTGCATCCCGGTTGCGCTACTTTGGTGGGGTATCTTGGGGAATTGATCTTCCCTGAGGGATGGGTGGCAATAGTATGCCCTTCCCCCGGAGAAGGGGTCGTCTCTTTTAGCCATGAGTTGTAGCATGAGATGGAAGGGGCGTAATCCCATACCAAGCAGCATACTGTCATCACGATAATATGGATACGCAAAATCCTGGGGCATCAACTGCATGCCTACTGCGAGTTGAATGGCTTCATGCCCACGTGAAGTAGCATGTACATATTTACTGACAAATTTAAAATTTGCTTCGTATATATCCGTCATAGCTTTGGCCGTAGCCATTAGCCTGAAGGCTTTTTCCAGAATATTTTTGTCTGGAGTGGCATTATAGCGATTTTTTTGATCTTTTTTTGTGGTGGCTGTTCTATTAGGCACGTGACGGAAATTTAAAGGGCACTTTTTCTGTAAAGGGAAAAGCCAAAATGTAGTCACG
>DLXL01000623.1:1412-1862 GCA_003448025.1 Saprospirales bacterium
GGAAAAGCCAAAATGTAGTCAGAGCAGTTACTGAAAGGTTTGGCTGCGCAAAAGTACATAAACATGAAGCAAGGTTTTATTCTGGGAAAATTTGATCCATTACATCGGGGGCATGAGGCCTTGGTTGCAGAAGCCCGCCTACACTGTGATCGGCTTAGTATTTTAGTTGTGGGAGATCCTAAAACCGAAAACCCCGGATGGCAACGATATCAATGGGTGAAAACCACCTGGCCTGACCTACAGGTGGTTCAGTTAGCGGGTGGTCTTGACCAAGCAATACCATTTATGGAGCGCCATCCAGGAGAGAGGAAGGTATTATTGGATGGTTTAGGTAAGTGGAAAATGCTGAATCTGCCGCCATGGGGGGATTATATCTGCCTGTTTAAGGAAGTAACGCCTGATGTACCGTCAACGGAAGATATCAGATGGCAACCGTATCATCATCTGGAT
>DLXL01000623.1:2022-7736 GCA_003448025.1 Saprospirales bacterium
ATACTTCCCAATGCAAGAGCTGCATTTGTATGTAGAATTGCGCTGGTTGGACCTGAAAGTTGTGGCAAAAGTTTTCTTGCGGAAAAACTGGCTGCACATTTTAATACGGTGTTTGTAGAAGAATATGGGCGAACCTATTGTGAAAAATTTGGAATGGATTCAACCGAGCTGGATTTTGCCCATGTTGCAGGTGGACAATTGTACCGGGAGGATGAAATGGCCTTGGAGGCAAACAAGGTGCTTTTTTGTGATACGGAGCTATTGGTAACCCAAATTTGGAGCGAAATCTACTTCAAAGGAAAATGTCAGCCATGGATCTATTGGGCTAATCATGAGCGGAAGTATACCCACTTTCTGCTTTGTGCTCCGGATATTCCATGGGTAAATGACGGGCTCAGGAAGTATGAGTATGCCAGGACATGGATGTTTGAGCGGCTGAAAGAGGAGTTGGAATGTCGAAATTTGCCCTTCACCGTGATACAGGGCAGTTTTGAGGAACGTTGGACGGATGCATTGGTGGCAGTTGAACTGGTAATGGCCGCCATGCAAGACAGGATTGGATGAGTGGAGATAGTTAAACTTTCCTGATTGACTGTTTTGAGCATTTATTTTGTCGACAGGAATGAATTAATAGGATAGTAATTTCTTAACTTTGAAATAATATTTTTTGTACCAAAAGATACATTCAAGTGAAAATGTCGCTTTATTTGCTCCGAAATCAAGATGTTCGATTTGTATAATCCCTTGATTTAGAATGTTATATGCCCCAATAGCTCAAGTGTATTACTATTATTTTTTTGACATTTACTAATTTTAACCAAATCAAATTTCATTGTATGAAGCAATTCCTACTCGGGCTTGCCTTGCTCTTACTGAGCGCTTCGCAAGTTTTGTCACAGCGCGTTGTGACGGGAAAAGTCTCCGATGATCAGGGTGAACCGCTCATCGGTGCAACGGTTACCGCACCTGGTACCTCTTCAGGTACATCAACAGATGCAAATGGTATGTTCCGTTTTTCAGTTTCTTCTGGTTCGACACTTTTAAAGGTGTCTTACACCGGCTATCTCACACAGGATGTGCCGCTCACTTCTGCATCAGACTACAACGTTGTAATGCAGGTGAATCCGAACACCCTGCAGGAAGTGGTCGTGGTGGGTTATGGTACCCAGCAAAAACGAGCCATTACAGGTAGTATTTCCTCCATTAAAGGGGATGATATTGCCCAGTTGCCAGCGCAGAGCTTTGACCAGTTGCTGCAAGGCCGTGCAGCCGGTGTGAACGTAAGCCTGCCAAACGGTGTGTTGAACAACCCTCCGGTATTCCGCGTACGTGGTATCAACTCCATCAACCTGAGCTCCTTCCCGCTTGTAGTGATTGATGGTGTGCCAACGTTTACCGGTTCTTTTGGTAACAATGCCGCGAACAACCCGCTATCCAACCTGAACCCTGCCGATATTGAGAGCATCGACATCCTGAAAGATGCCTCTGCTACGGCTATTTATGGTTCTCGTGCATCTGCCGGTGTAGTGCTGATTACCACCAAGCGTGGTCAAAAAGGCAAAACTCGTGTAAACTACGATCTTTGGACCGGCTGGACACAAGCTACTCGCGTACCAGAGGTATTGAATGCCCAACAGTACGTTGAAGTTAAAAATGAGGCAGCTGCAAATGCAGGCCTGTCTGGCCCACAATACTTCCTGGATACGATCAATGGCCAACAGGTAGATACCCGCTGGGCAGATTACATTTACCGCAATGCTTTCCAGCAAAGCCACGCATTAAGCTTCTCCGGCGGATCTGATCAAACCACCTATTTCATGGCATTGGGTTATACCCGCCAGGAAGGTATGATCGTGAACAACGAGTTTGAGCGTCTTTCAGGCCGTATCAACCTCGATCACAAACTGACAGATCGTATTAAAATTGGCGGAAACATTGCCTATGGAAAAAATAACAATGCCGCACCAAACACCGGATCTCTCCCTGGCGAAGCTTTCGCTACCTCAGGTATTGGTCGTTTGGCCTTTGTATTGTCTCCAGTGGTAGACCCATATCGTTACGATGCCAGCGGCAATCGTCTTACCGGTACAGCACAATATAATATCACTTCAACAAACCAACTTGGACTCGGCAAAAACAAGCAAACTACCGGCTTTATCAACCCGATTCCATTGATTGATTTGAACAGAGCCACTTCTGAAGCCAACCAAATCCAGGCCTCCGTATATGGAGAACTCGAAATAATCAAGGATTTGAAAGTAAAATCCATTTATGGTATTGACAATGTAGGATTTGAAAACCAGACTTTCTGGACTCCGATCCACGGCGATGGTTTTGGCCAAAACGGTTTGGCTGCCAATGTTTTCGTTCGCAACAATCGCTGGAACTGGCAAAACCTTTTGTCTTACGACCTGAATCTTCAGGACAAGCATAAAATCGGACTTCTTGCCGGTAACGAACAACAGTATACCAAGACAGAAGGCTGGGGTGCACAACGTACTGCCATCGCAGACCCATTCTTCTCCACTTACCAGGGTAACTTTACAACGATCAATCCAAGTGGTAATTTCCAGGGTGAGAACTACCTCCTTTCTTACTTCGGTCGTGCGACGTATGAATTCAACCGCCGTTACTTCCTGACCGCTAACATCCGTCAGGATGAATACTCCGCTTATGCTCCTGGCAATAAAAAAGGTACATTCTGGGGTGCTTCTGCAGGCTGGAATATCTCTGAAGAAGATTTCTGGAAAAACAGCATTGGCAAAACCGTGAACTACTTCAAAATTCGTGGTAGCTACGGTACAGTAGGTAATGCTAACGGTATTGGTGATTTTGCATCCTTGAGCCTTTATAATTCAGGCTTGTATGGCGCAGCTCCAACCTTCTTCTTTAGCCAGGCGGGTAACCCTCTGTTGTCATGGGAATCCAGTAAAAAACTGGATGTTGGTGTCGTATTCGGCTTGTTTAACGATCGTATCCAGGGTGAATATACCTATTTCACTAACCTGATCGACGGACTGATTTTGGCTGCTCCACAGGCTCCTTCCAAAGGTATCCCTGGAAACTCCATCAATATCAACGTTGGATCTATGGAAAACGTTGGCCATGAATTTGGATTAAGTGCAACCATTCTGCGTAAAGGTAAATTCAGCTGGACTACCAACGCTAATATTACCTTCATGAGAAACGAAATCCTTGAATTGGCTGAAGGCAACTCAGACATTCTGGCACAAACTTCCGGTCTGGAAACCACCAGCATTATCCGTGTAGGAGAATCTATTGGTTCTATCTATGCTGTTGAAACGCAAGGTGTTAATCCGGCGAATGGCCAGCGCATTTTTGTGAAATATGAATACGATGGCGATGGCAACCGTATTGGTTCCTACCAGGTTCAATACAACCACGCTGCACCTGCTGGTCAGCGCTGGACTCGTATTGACAACGGTGCATTTGTGTCTGCTCCTTCACAAATTAACGATGGTAATGTTTATGGACCAACCCTTCCAAAATGGTTTGGCGGTTGGGACAACACCTTTACTTATGGTGCGTTTGATTTGAACATTCAGATGAACTACGCCGGTGGCAATTATATCTACAACGGTAGTAAAGCCGGTTTGCGCGACCAGCGTTTCTGGAACAACCATGTGGATGTATTGGATCGCTGGACTGAAAACAACACAGACGGTTCTATTCCACGCGTAGTGTTTGGCGACAACGTTTCCAACGGTTCGGCTATTACGATGTCTGAAAACGTGGAAAAAGGCGACTTCCTCCGTATCCGGAATCTTACTCTGGGCTACCGTCTGCCAGCCAGCGTTTTGGACAAGGCTAAAATCTCGAATCTGCGTGTGTATGGCTCTGTTAACAACGCATTCTTGTTCACCAACTATTCCGGTACAGACCCTGAGGTTTCTACCAATGGTAACAGCAACTCTGCTCCAGGTGTTGACCGTAACACAGTGCCTATGGCACGTACCTTTGTGGTTGGCCTGAATCTCGGTTTCTAATTCCAATTTCTAACCATTCATTTTGACAAATATCATGCAAGCATATAAAAAACTTTCCATCTTGCTCATTGCATTGGGTGCATTGATGGTGCCAAATGCATGCCAGAAAGATCTGCTGGACCCGGCTCCACTGGCCAGTCTTTCCTCTGCTACCGCATTTGCTACTCCTGACCGTTTTGTGAGCCAGTTAAACGGTTTGTACGACAACGTTAAAGCTGGCGCATTCTACGCTGGCCGTTTTAGCGTATATGGCGAGATTCGTGCAGAAGAATTTCTGAATGAAACGACTAATAACGTAACAGGTTTCTCTGTTTGGAACCACACCGTTGCTGAAACCAATATCAACGATGTAAACAACCTTTGGAATGCTGTTTACTACGCCATCAATAGCTGCAACCTCTTCATTGAAGGCGCCGATGCTAACCGTGCAGTGGTAAATGACAATGCTAAAGTAGATGGATACATTGCTGAAGCAAAGTTCATCCGTGCACTTTGCTACCACAGCCTTCTTTCGCTGTACTGCCGTCCGTACGCAGATGGCAATGGCTCTCAGCTCGGCGTGCCTCTGCGCTTGCGCGCTGAAATTGGACCAGGTAACAATGACCTGGCCCGCAGCACCGTAGCACAGGTTTACGCACAGATCCTTTCTGACCTGAATGATGCAGAAGCTGGTCTGCCAGCAACACAAGGAAGTGCTTTATTGAACACTACCCGTGCCCACAAAAACACGGCTATTGCCTTTAAGACCCGTGTTTATTTGAACATGCAGCGTTATGCAGATGTCATCACAGAAGCAAACAAGATTGTTTCTGCAGGCGCTCCTTTCAAAGCAAGCAGCGGTGTGGCTCACGAGCTTCAGGCTAATGTGAAAAACGTGTTCAGCACGCCTTACACAACCTCGGAGAGCATTTTCTCCATGCCATTTACGGTAAATGACTTGCCTGGCACCCAAAATGGTCTAGGCAGCTACTACAATCCTGGTCCTCGCGGTATTGGTGATTACTCCATGAACAAGGCTGGTATTATTGGCGACTCTGTTAATTTCACCGTTACTGATGCCCGCCGTCAGTTTGTATTCTTCAATAGTGCCAACAGCAAGTGGTATCTCAACAAGTTCCCTGCCGGCCCGGAACACCTGGACTATGCTCCGGTGATCCGTTATGCAGAGGTGTTGTTGAATCTTGCAGAAGCAGAAGCTCGCTTGAATTGGGGAACTAACGGCCAACGCGCTGTAGACCTCCTGAATGCTGTTCACGGTCGTTCTGAACCAACCAAAGTTTATGCTTTGGCTGACTTCGCAGATGCAGCTGCTTTCATCAGCCAGTTATTGACCGAACGTCGCATTGAGTTACTGGGTGAAGGTTTCCGTAATCAGGATTGCCAGCGTTTGTTGGCGCCACTGCCTGGAAAGGGCACCATTGGCGCAGTGGATGCGAATAACCCAGACTACATCTGGCCAATTCCATCCGGTGAACGTGCGGTGAACAAATTGTGCGAACCAAATCCATAAGATTCATTGTAGCGTGATAAACATGAGTCGTTCCGAATTTCGGGGCGGCTCATGTTTCGTTTAGGGATGTTGCTACAAAGGTGGGACCTCTTGCGAGGTCCGTCGGGTGTATCTTCGGGTTGTTTTGTTGCTACAAAGGTGTGACCTCTTGCGAGGTCCGTTGGGTGTATTCCCGGGTTGTTTTGTTGCTACAAAGG
>DLXL01000623.1:7996-18403 GCA_003448025.1 Saprospirales bacterium
GTTGTTTTGTTGCTACAAAGGTGGAGCCTCTTGCGAGGTCCGTCGGGTGTATTCCCGGGCGTTTTTGTTGCTACAAAGGTGAGACCTCTTGCGAGGTCTGTTGGGTTAGATAGTAGATTAAAATTCTGACTTTAA
This sequence comes from Saprospirales bacterium, assembly GCA_003448025.1. GTDB lineage: Bacteria > Bacteroidota > Bacteroidia > Chitinophagales > Saprospiraceae > M3007. The sequence continues at coordinate 8,132 of DLXL01000623.1, forward strand.
TGCAGGGAGATTCAGATGACTCCGGGTTTGATGGATACCATCCTCAACCGCCAGTTTAAACCTTTCAGGATCTGTAACATATGCCCTTAACATGGATGCATGTCGTGCAATCTCTGCATCAAAGGCACTTTCAGGTTTCAAGGATATAAGTTTGTTGAAATACCTGATGGCAGATGCAGCATCCTGGTTCAGGCCTGATATAACTCCTTTATGAAAACTTCCCCACAATTCTTCACTGGTAAATTGATGCGCTAGAATGGCTTTATAATCCGTTTCAAGATTAGAAAAGTCTGATTGATATTTCAGGACCTTGGTTTGTGCTGTATGAATCAGCTTGGTCACTTCTGATTCGAATTGTGTTTCAGACTCATAGGGGGTAATATTACTTTCTCTATGGCCTATATCAAAACTGAAATAATCTTTTGGATACCATAATAGTCCGACTCCAACATTTAGCACCACTGCATTGTAACCACTGATTGGTTGAAACTCAACAAAAATCAGGCTCCAATTACGGTCTTCAAACCAGTGAACAGATGACTTCCAGCGCTTTAATCCAAGCGCTGGAAAAATGGCGGCTGGAAGTCTTTTAAGTATTCTTTGTTTTACGTCTTTGGCAAGCATCAGAATGGGTTAGGAAATGTCCAGTATTCTGGTGACAAGGCGAGGTTACTGTTTAGCGAACCACCGTTACATCTCCCTTGAACAATACCCGTTCTCCATCAATAAACCGGACCATTGCCGCATAAACATAAACGCCAGGGTTCACCTGCTGACCTTTAAAGGTTCCATCCCAGCCATTTGCAGGATCATTCGGCTGAAAAAATTTATGTTCCATAACGGCTTCCCCCCAACGGTCGAAAATCAGGAAGGATTCAATAACTTCCACATCCCGATCTGCATAAATATGAAGAATCGGGTTAATATCACCATCAGGTTTGAAAACATTTGGAATATATACCTTATAAGGGCGGTTTACCTGGACTAAAATACGATCCTGGCCAATACACCCATTACTGTCTGTGACTGTTACAGCCACTTGAACAGATCTCCAGGGTAAAAAATGCTGGAACGGTTGGCCAACTGCAGACTCGTCCAACAGCGGCTCCCAAACGATATCCAAATCGTCCGTAGGTACACTGGTTTGCAGTAAAATATGGGCTGAATCGGCCAGTTGAAGCAGCAGATTAGCTCCTAAAGAGGTTATTATGGCCGGAGGTTCTGTTACGGTAAGCGTATCAGTAGTGCTTTCACAACCATTCGCATCCTGTAACGTAATCGTGTACTCACCGGCAGCTAATCCGCTGAAAACCGGGCTGGAGCTGAAGGTAACGCCATCCAGCGAATACAGCACCGGCGGATTAGAGGTTTGTACCCCTGTTACTGCTACAGAACCATTCTCCTCGCCATTACAACGAATATTTCTGGATACAGCACCTGTTGCCACTGGTACCTCGGTGTCTTCTAAAACGGTTACGATGTCTGTGTCGGTGCATCCTTCAGGGCTTGTAACCTGAAGGGTATAATTTCCACCTTCCTTTACCTGGAAGAGGCGATCTGTACTAACTGTATCCCCATTTAGTATCCAGAGGTAGACGCCTGTACTGGTACCGGGCCCGCCAATATTTACGGCAGGCAGATTACAGTTCAGGGTTTGATCTGAGCCGGCATCTGCATTTGGTTGCGGATGAATGGTGATGTTTACGGATGCTTCATCGTTTGCACAAGGGGCAGCGCCTGTAACCACATACCGAAAGGTATACACACCGGCATTTTGATTTCCGGGCTGGAAAGTGCCATTCAAGGCACTAAAAGCTCCTCCCTGTGAAGGGGTTGCGGAAGTCTCCTGCCAGGAGCCTCCGGTATCAGCGCCAATGAGCAGGCTGGACAGGTTGACAAGATTGGCTGTGCCTTTGCAAAAGGCAAGTGCCGGACCCGGAGTGCCGGCTTCAACCGGTTGATTTACCACAACGGTTGCCATATCCGTTATTGCAGACTGGCAAGTGGGTAAAGTGCCATCCGTTACCTGTACCAAGGTGTAAGTACTTGTGACAGAAGGACTAACGGCTACTGTAACAATTTGAGGGCCTGTAAGTACGAGGTTATTGACGGTATTGTTTTCCTGATAAGTTACTGTAAGCGGATACGTGCCTGTTCCCTGAAAAGAAAGTGTGCTGCTTTCTCCGAGACAAATGGTGGCATCGCCGGTAAGTGAAGCGTCCGGAAGCGGTTTCCATTGAACCGGAGCGCCTGGAGTAACGGATAAACACATGTCATTCAGGTCTACATTGCCTCCGTTGTTATTGCCGGCGATGGCAGATATATAATAAGTAACGCCCGTTTGCAGACCAGGAACAAAATTGAATACCGGTTGACTATTTGTAGCATAAACAGTGCCTAATACAGCTCCGGAACCGTTATGCAGAATAAACTGTACCAAATCATTGGCATCTAATGTGGCATCATTATTCCAGCTGGCAGTAGCAGGACTACCTGCGCAGAATATGGCAGGGTTGGTAGTCATGGTGCCTGCACTGGTGGCGCAATCACAATTTTCCACCCCGGAAACCAACGGACTTTCACAGCCGTTTGCATCTGAAAGTACGAAGGAGTAGGTGGAGTTGTTAGGCAATGGGAAGGAACTGAAATTATTCCCGTTGAATATTCCGGTCAGGCCACTTACGGAATAAGGTGCCAAACCATTGCTTGCCATAAAGTTTACTACGTATTCTGTGTTGGTCCCATCGCAAAGTTCATTGATCTGGTTAACCTGCGGCAGTGCGTTGAATTGAATACTTACCTGGTCGGCGGCCGTACAGTTTCCATTGGCAAGCACCCACTCATAAATATAAATTCCAGTTGCAGAAACATTAACCGTGCTGCCTGGGTCTGTATTTTGTTGAAAGGTGGAGACTCCGGGGCCTGAAACTTGAGACCATATTCCATTAAATGGACTGTTTCCGGCTTGTAAGTCAATTGTTTGTCCACATATGGTTGCATCAGTACCTGCATTTGGAGCGGGGTTTTCCAGCCACACTACCGGCTGACCCGGAGCCACGGAGAAACAGGGATCGTTGGGATCAGGAAACCCGGCAAGCGGGTTACCTGCAACCAGTGAGATATAATAGGTAACGCCAAATTGCATTTGGCCAGCCTGGAAGGAGAATTGCCCGGTTGTATTTTGGGCAAATACCTGGCCTAAAGTAGGCCCGGTACCGTTGTGCAATACATAGGCAGTAATATCATTACCATCCAAAGTTGCATTTCCGGATGCTGTTGCGATAGCAGCCTGACCTTGGCAAACCGTTAGGGCTTGGGCAGCCATAGTTCCTGCATCTGTGGCACAATTACAACTAAATGCCCCGTTTATCTGAGGTATGGAACATCCATTGGCATCCACCACAGCAAAGGAATAGGAACTACCATTTGCGAAACTGGCTGATGTGAAACTTGAGCCTGGAATGCTCTGTCCATTCACTTCATATGGCGCCGTGCCTCCGGATATCTCTAAAGTGACAGTAAAGTTTTGATTGCTGGCATCGCAGATTCGGGTGAGATCGTCAAGCACCGGAGATTCATGGAATTGCAACACAACCTGATCTGTGCCGATACACCCATTTTGAGCAAGCGTCCAGGTAAGGGTATAATCGCCAAAGGTACTGGCCGTGGCTGAAGTAACAGGAAGCTGATTGTTGCCAAGTGAAAGAGAACCACCCGGAGGCATAGTGTTTACGGTCCATTGGCCGCTGCTTCCTGCAGGTAAGTTTGCCAATAAACCCAATATGGCGCCACAAGTGGATTGATCCAGGCCGGCATCGGCTACCGGGTTTTCATAAAAAATCACCGGCTGCCCGGAAGCCACTGCCAAACAGGGATCCTGAAGATTCAAATTTCCAGCTACTTCATTGCCTACCACAAATGATATGTAATAGGTGGTTCCGTAGGTCATACCAGGTAAAAAACTGAACGAACCGCTTGTGTTTTGATCCAATACCTGCCCCAAGGTTGTGCCAGACAGCGTATGCAACACATAAGCAGCAGTATCATTGCCGTCCAATATTTGTCCGCCTAAATGGATGGCATTAATACTGCCACCTTCGCAGGTGGTTAACGTGGTGCTTTCCATTTGCCCGGCGACAGAAGAGCACAAACAGGCGAAAGTGCCGGTCAGCGGCGCAGAAGTGCAGCCTGCGCTGTCGGTTACCAGATAAGAATAGTTGTCATTGTTTGGGATAAAAACAGACTGGTAATTCGCGCCTGACCCTGAGCCAGCCGGCGTTCCGCTGATGGTGTATCCAGGTGTGCCGCCGGAAATATTGAATGAGACACTGAAGTTCTCGTTAGCTGTATCACAGGTATGTAGCAGGTTGAGCGTTTGAGGTGTGGCATTGAAATCCAGCACCAGGGTATCGCTATCTGTACATCCATTGTTATTCAGGTTCCAGCTAAGGGTATAAATGCCATAGCCGGAAGCAGTAACGGCGGTGTTTGGATTTTGGCTGCCGCTGATGAGCAGGGTATCCGGAAGGGGCGTATTCAGAATGCTCCATTGACCAAGTCCAACACCCTGATTGGCTGATAGCAATAAGGAAAGGCCGCAGGTGTCTTGATCCAGACCTGCATTCGCAACTGGATTTTCCATAAATACTACAGGTTGACCCTGTGAAACGGATAAACAAGGGTCAGAGGGGTCAGGAAAGCCCCCGATATTATTGCCGGCAACCAATGAGATATAATAAGTCTGACCGTACACCATTCCAGATTGGAATCCGAATGTGCCGGTTTGATTTTGAGCCACAACAGGTGGAACGAGCGTTGTGCCTGATCCACTATGTAGAACATAAGCGGTAACATCGTTCCCATCGAGTGTTTGTCCGCCCAGGTGTGTAGCCGTAACCGTTTGGTCTTCACAGGCTTGCAAAGGGGTCAATTCCATTTGGCCGGCGCCTGTAGCACAGCTGCAATTGAAAGAACCCACAAGTGTATCAGAAATGCATCCAAGGCTATCGGTAATTTGGAAATTAAACAGGTTGCCACTTGGAATCGGGAGTGAATTAAACACGCCATTGGTAACCAGGCCGCCAGGAATGCTGTATGGTGGCGCCCCGCCGTTGATAGGAATGCTGATGGTATAATTGGTGTTGGTACTATCACAAACGTGTGTCAGTTGCCCAAATGCCGGCTGAGAAACACCAACTTGCTTACATAGGTAAGGCGACGTGCCACAAGGATTTACAGAAGCAGCACAGACTTGTCCGGGTATATTGCTGTTCCATACTACCAAAATGGAACTTCCGGTGTTACTGCCGATAATGGTAACCCCCTGAGGCACTGTCCAAGTATAGGAACTGGCTCCGGTTACCAGCGCTGCTGAAAATGGTATGGTATCACCCAGACAAACGGTTGAGGGGCCATTAATGGACGCAGGAGCCAATGGTGGGGCGCCATTGTCTATAATAGACACGGAGGTTGAGTCACAGCAAAAGGCTCCACCTCCACTTCTGCACACCCTCAATGTGTAGGTTCCGGCTTCGTCTACTATTACATTAATATTGGTGTTTGAGCCCACAATATGGCCCCCATTAGATGCTGTCCATAAATAGGTAACGGTTCCACCGGTACTGGATCCGGCACCTGTAATGGAAATGGAGGTAGTATTGCAATCCAGCTGCCCGTTTGGAGTTGCTGCGGCCACTACAGGTAAAACCTGAAGATTAAGGATCACCAGACTGTCGCATCCAAATTCAGTTTGCAAGTTCTCCTGATAAACACCTGGGGAACAACGATCTTCAAAGCCAGGAGTTGTAGCGCAATCCCCGTCACATATAACTTCATTCAAGTTGGTAAGTGCGGGCTGGTGAACGGTTAAAAATAGTGTAGCTGTATATTGACAACCTTGTGCAGTGGTAATAGTTCTTACATAAGTTCCTGATTGACAGTAACTTATATTAAAAAAGGAGTAGCATTCCGGAGCACATATTTCCACGTACTCTTCCACATCTGGTGGCGCAGTATTGATGGTTACCTGAACACAATTTCCACTCACATCACCACAAAATGGCGGACTACCGCTTTCCAGTTGGTTGGAAAGTTGTGTTGTGGTTAGTGATCCATTCGGCGCAGGAATATCTCCTTCCTGCGCTGTAAAGTAGGATAGTCCGCAAACGTTGTAGGTTCCAGGGTCATATCCGGACAGATCCGGGCCTGGTTCATATGCAAGAATTACTCCTCCTGTTCCACTAACAATATAGGTATAAGAGTATTCCCCTGCTGGTGGCGCAACCAGGGGGGGAGTGTAAGTAGGAGGTAGATTCAAATTCAGGTTAATGCTGCCCTGGCAGGCTGTAACATTTGGTTGTTCAAGATTGCCAGCCTGGGCTGCGCAGGAAAAGCAAGAAATACCTGAAGGGTCGCAAAAAATGATCTCATAATCGTAAAAGTTACCAACGTCGTTACCCTGACCATCCACAACGGTTAGGGTCCAGGTTCCGTCTACCGGGCCGGAGTTGAAGTTCTCGAGGCATCCGGCATTGGGATAATAACTTCCGGAATAGAAATTACCTATACCCCAGTTTTGGTTGTTATCCCACTGGTCAGTAAATCCCGGGTCCGGGTTCGCCTGGTCATTACACGGAACAAATGAAATGTCCCATTCTGTACCATCAGTTGCACCAAAAAAACCTATTGGCCCCACTAGTGTAACCGATTGGCCGGCCGGCGAAGTAAGGGTGATGGAAAGGTCGCCAATATATTCGTGGTCCAGGTGCATGGTTACTCCACACACTCCCTGGCCATTTTGTCCCAAGGTAGGATTGTCGGCGCCCATTACATTAATCAGAAAATCCCCCTGAAAGTTATCCGGCATAAACTGAGGGCAATTGGTGCAACCACAGCCCTGAGCAATCAATATACTTGTTTGACTCCCCCAAAAAATCAGTCCGACAAGTGTAATTCCTTTGATAATGGTTCTCCCTTTGCGCATGTAATGATGTATCATCCAAATAAAGTTTGCAGATTGAAGGTTTTTTTGAATAATATTTTTCAATTGTGGCAATAGGATCTCATTAACCAATATTTTATTGGCAGATCATATTGCTTTGATCGATCACAAGATATTCAGGTTGTTGAATTTATGAATCAAAAGGTGTGTTTAATCTTTAAGAGGCTAATCTGTACTTTATCGCTGCCTTCCATCCATACGTTAGTGCAGGTATTGAACAAGCGTATGTTGGGCATTTGAAATCACATCTTTGGGTTACCTTTTATAGTAAGTTTTTGATCGTAAGGAGATCTTAAAAAAGGATTCAATACCAATGCAAGGAGCAGTAGTGTGAGAGGATATGCGAGCCCGACGAAAGGCATTAATGTTGCATGGACTAACAAATGGGTTTTAAGAAATTCAGTAAGCAGGGGGGTAACGCCACCAAGTACACCATTGCCAACATTATGGGTAAATCCCATACTGGTGTATCGTGTTCTGCCCGAAAAAAACTCCATGACATAGATGCCCATAGGCCCGTATACCAACGCACTTGCTATGGTGTTAATCCAGGTTAGTCCTATAAATAAAAGTAAAATTGCTCCATCGATTCCATGTGGAGTACTCAAATGGTTTGGGTTTCCGTAATGATAGAAAATCCAAAATGAACCGGGGATGGATATAGCACCCAGGCAAAGACCAGCGTAGATTACTTTTCTTCTGCCATAACGGTCACTCCACTTACCTGCCCATTGGAAAAAAGGCGCTCCCAGTAGCAAAGCCGTGGCCAATATGATCAGACTGACATGTTCTTCAAGCCTGACGGTGCGTTGAAGAAAATACAACGTCACAAATTGAGCGGTTTGCATCAGGGTACTTTGCGCTGCGTTCCCTCCAAATATGATACCCAGAATGGTCCGCCAGTTCCGGAAGGAGCCTAAGGATTCTTTAACTGGCGCTTTTGATAGGCCTCCACTGGATTTAAGCTGAGTCAACTCAGGGGGTTCTTCCATTTTTCTCCGGATCAGATAAGAAAATACCACCAGCACAGCACTGGTCAAAAAAGGAATTCGCCAACCCCAGGCCTGGAAATCGGCCGGTTCCATCAGCGATTGTATTCCTATGACTACGGAAAGGCAGAGCAGCAGGCCTATGGGAACTGTGGCTTGAATGAATCCGGTATAATACCCCTTCTTATCCTCAAGAGCATTTTCTGCAACATAAATAATGGCTCCGGAGTATTCTCCACTTAACGCGAATCCTTGTATAAGTCTTAGCGCCAGCAGAAAAAATGGAGCCCACCAGCCTATTTGTTCAAAAGTTGGCAGTAATCCGATTAAAAAAGTGGCTCCACCCATCAACAGCAAAGACAACAGGAAGGAACGTTTCCGCCCCTTCCTGTCGCCTAAACTTCCAAAAAATAATGATCCAAGTGGACGTACAAAAAAGGAAGAGCCTACTATAGCCAGTGTTTCCAGAAAGTAAACGCTTTCCCCACCAGGAAACAACTGGTTGCTCAATACTTTGGCTAAAATAATGGCCAGATAAAGATCATACCATTCCAGCAACGTGCCTACGGCTGAGGCCGCAAGGGCCAAACGCATCTTCCTGGTATCCTGACTCATGATCCTTAAAATTCCACTTCTTTGCGGTTATCCTCCGGCACCCTGTCAATGAGCTTATTGTACGGATCAATGCCTGCTTTTTCAGGCTTTTTGTTCACTTTGATCGTAATAGTGTGATCTCCGGCGGTCAGTTTGTGCTTTTTCAGATAAAGCGGAACGGTCAGTTTTTTGCCATTTGCTTCCACTTTGTCTGGTGCAAATACACCAATGTCTATATAGTCATCCATGTTAGTGGCATCCGTTTCAGCACCCTTTTCATCTGCATAGCGTTTATTAGCCTTGACAGTTAGGGTGACTTCATACTCCTCGTTACCTATGGATTTTGCTTTCGCAGTGACCACCCGGTTCTCATACAGGGCTAATTTGTGCCAGCTGTCTTCCATGTAGTATTGCAGGGAGTCAGGCACAACTGTTTGAATAAAATCATGTAGGTCGTAACTGCCCGCAAACGGAGGGTTTTCCTTCATGCCAAAACTGTCGCGAAACGCTTTAATAGCGCTGTTCAAGCGTTCTTCACCAATATAATCCTGAAGGCCATACAGAATGATACTGCCTTTTTGATACCACTGATAAGAACGATTGCAGTTGATAAAAACATTTTCCTTCTTGCTCTCGCTCGCCCGCCCGCGGAGGTAACCGTCCAGATCGTATTTAAGGAACTGCTGGACATTGTCCGGGCCATATTTTTGCTTGGCGATCATCAATGCGCTGTATTCAGCCAATGATTCGGAAACCAGATTGGAGCCCCGGGTAAAGTTTGGCACAACCTGGTGCCCCCACCATTGGTGAGCCAACTCATGTGCAGTTACATAATACCCATAGTCGTAGTCATTCGGGTCACTAAAATCTGCATACCAGCCGAAATCTTCTGAATATGGAATTGTGTTGGGGAAGGATTGAGCGAAGGCTGCATACCTCGGAAACTCCAGGATACGCACCTGCCTGAACTGATAAGGGCCAAAATTTTGATGGAAATAGGAAAGACCATCTTTGAGTGCCGCCACAAACCGATCCAGGTTGTAATGATGTTCTTGATGATAAAATATCTCAATATTCACATCTTCCCCTTTAGGTGAAGTCCATTTGTCGCGAAGTACTGAATACCGGCCGGAAACTACATTGAAGAAGTAGTCGATTTTGCTGTCCTGCTTGTAGTGGAAATAACGCCGCCCGTTTTCTGTCCATTCCCGTTGCAGATATCCCGGGGCCACCGCAATCTGATCCGGAACGGTGCTGACAATACATTCGAAGTTGATAAGGTCTGCATCATCATTAAAGAGCATGGTCTTCTCTCCATATGGATCACGGTGTGGCGGCAAATCATCCGGTTTTTCCACTAAACCATATTTTTTACGATCCTCGTCGCTCTCAAGCTCACCATTTGGATCGTATCCGATGCTGGGTATGCCAGCACTGGTGAAGGTTCCGTTGTACAAGATTTCTCTTCGGTATCCATTGTTGACAAAACCGGGATTAGTCAGACTCGTTTTTATTTCCAGGGTTGCGGAATCGCCCGGCATAAGTGGTTTGGGCAGGGCAAAAATTCGGTATCCTGCCGTGTCCTGGTCTGTGAACCAACTCAACACCGGGTTTGGCAGCAGGTCAAATTTAGTTACACTTACCGGTTGTTGATCAACGCTCAGGCTGAATTTCTGGCCATCTGAAGCC
>DLXL01000026.1:0-7992 GCA_003448025.1 Saprospirales bacterium
TCTCCAAACCGGCAAAAACGCCTATCCTAACCCTGAGCGATGCGGAGGTAAAAGAAACCCTGCGTTTTATCCAAAAAAAGGACACCAGCGCGGTCATGGTTTCTGTGATGGGCGAATTGGATACACCCAGGGTGACCCATATACTACAACGAGGCGCCTATGACAAACCGGGAGCAATAGTGCGCGCCAGGGCTCTGGAATCGGTTTTGTCTTTTGATACCCTGCAATATCCGGCCAACCGGTTTGGTCTGGCCCAATGGACCATTTCAAAAGATAACCCCTTGACAGCCAGGGTGTTTGTCAATCAAATCTGGCAGGAAATTTTTGGCGCGGGACTGGTGAAAACTACCGGCGATTTTGGCATGCAGGGCAATTTGCCTACCCACCCCGAATTACTGGATTGGCTGGCGGTAGATTTTATGGAGCATCAATGGGACATCAAGCGCCTGATGAAACAAATCCTGATGTCGGCCACCTACCGGCAGTCTGCCGAAGTAAGCGAACAACACCTGCAAACAGATCCAGACAACCTGTACCTGGCCAGAGCGCCCAGATTGCGACTAAAAGCGGAGTTTGTGCGAGATATGGTGCTGAAAACCAGTGGTTTATTGGCGCAAACCATTGGTGGTCCGAGTGTCAAACCTTACCAGCCCAATGGACTCTGGGAAGGCGCCACCTCTGGTCGCGGCGTATTGAAAACCTACGAGCAGGACAAAGACAGCTCGTTGTATCGAAGGGGGCTGTACACCTTTGTGAAACTGACCCTGCCGCCCCCTTCCATGATCTTGTTTGATGCCAGTAACCGGGATCAATGTGAGGTCAAGCGCGCACGCACCAACACGCCCCTGCAAGCCTTTATTATGATGAACGACCCCACGGTGCTGGAGGCATCCAGGGTGTTTGCGCAGCGCATGCTGGCAGAACAAGGCGCCATACCGGATAATATCCAAAGGGCATTCCAAAGCATTCTCTGTAGAAAGCCCTCAGACAAAGAAATGCAAATTCTGCAAGCCTATTACCAGGACCAACTGGCGCAGTTTACCGATCATAAACTGGATGCGCACAAAACGCTTGCCGTGGGCGATTCGCCGGTGAACAAACAACTGGATCCGGCTACTTCGGCGGCATTGATGAAAGTAGTGAACACCATATACAACCTGGAAGAAGCTATAACCAAATCCTGATCATGGAAAAAGAGCTACTCGAGCACGGCCTGAATATGAACCGCCGCAAATTCCTTTCCCGCCTGAGCATAGGTTTGGGAAGTGTTGCGCTGGGTTCTTTACTCATTCCGGATTTGTTCTCCGGCGATGATGAAGAGGCCATTATGGCCGGTTTGCCGCATTTCGCGCCCAAGGCCAAACGGGTTATTTACCTGTTTCAAAATGGAGCGCCCTCTCAATTGGACCTGTACGACTACAAGCCCAAATTGCGGGAAATGCAGGGGCAGGATTTGCCCGCCTCCATCAGAATGGGTCAACGGTTGACGGGTATGACTGCCAATCAGAAAGCCTTTCCGCTGGCAGGTTCCAAGTTTAATTTCAGCCAATACGGCGAGCATGGTATGTGGCTGAGCGAATTACTGCCATACACCTCAAAGGTGGTAGACGATATTTGCTTCATCAGAACCCTCTACACCGAGGCTATTAACCACGACCCTGCCCTCACCTTTTTCCAAACCGGCGCACAGGTGGGCAACCGGCCAAGTATGGGCGCCTGGTTGAGCTACGGACTAGGCAGCGCCAATAAAAACCTGCCGGCGTTCTGTGTGCTGCTTTCCAAAGGCAAGGGCAACAGTCAGGGCGTGTATTCGAAGCTCTGGACCAATGGATTCCTGGATTCCATTCACCAGGGTGTGCAGTTTAGCAGTGGCGAAAACCCAGTGTTGTACCTGAACAATCCGGAAGGAATTGATAAAGCCGATCGCAGAAAAATGCTGGATCAGGTGGCCAAACTGAATGAAGAAAGCTTTCAAAACTACGGTGATCCGGAAATTAAGGCCAAAATTCAACAGTATGAAATGGCCTATCGCATGCAAACGGCCATACCGGAAGTAACAGACATCAGTAAGGAGCCGGAGAGCATTGTCAAGTTGTACGGACCAGAATGTCTGGTGCCGGGCACCTATGCTGCTAATTGCCTGTTAGCCAGAAAGTTATCAGAAAGCGGTGTGCGTTTTGTACAACTTTATCACCAGGGTTGGGATGCGCATGATAACCTCCCCTCCCAGATTGTGGGTCAGTGCAAAGATACCGATCAGGCCTCTGCAGCACTGATTACCGACCTCAAACAACGGGGCTTGCTGGATGAAACCCTGGTTATCTGGGGCGGTGAATTTGGAAGAACCAATTATTGTCAGGGGGTATTAACAGCCGATAACTACGGCAGGGATCATCACCCGCGTTGTTTCACCATTTGGATGGCCGGAGGCGGCATCAAACCCGGTGTGTACGGAGAAACTGACGAGTTTGGCTACAACATTGCCTCCAATCCGGTACATGTACACGATTTTCATGCCACTGCACTGCATCTGATGGGTTTAGACCACGAAAAACTGGTGTACAAACACCTGGGTCGGCGATATCGACTGACTGATGTGCATGGGAATGTTGTAAAAGATATCATCGCTTAGGGTTGATGACCGGTAGACGATGGAGAGAATGATATAGCTTTCTGATTCAGCCTTGATTTGACCGTAATTTACCCAAAAATTTCGCTCCGCCGTAGCTGTTGGCGTCCTCGCCAACAGCGGAAAGAAGAGCTAAGTTTTTGCTAAATATAATGGATAACCAATGCTTTGTTCCGTTGTTGGCGTCCTCGCCAACAACCACGGCGGAGCGAAATACCAGAAGAAAAACACTTAACCTGACGGCTTTGGCGCCTAAATCATTGTTATCCCGTTTCCCCACCCTGAAGGGCGGGGCAATTTAGGGCGGGGCAATTTGATACAACATGAATCGAAGAACTTTTTGTCTGCAATCAGCCCTTAGCATGGCTGGCTTTTTTATGGTACCAAAATTACTTTCAGACCAAGGAGTTGTGCTGGGCCACAACCAAAAAAAATACAAAATCAGCACCCGTTGGAGTCAGGCAGACGTGGCCAGGAATCCTGTGAACGACTGCCATGAGATGGTGCAGGATAGTCCTGGACGCATCCTCCTGCTGACCAACGAAACCCGCAATAATGTGCTGATTTATGATAAAAACGGCAAAATACTGGAAGCCTGGGGCACTGAATATCCCGGCGCTCACGGTCTGACGCTGTTTAATGAAAACGGCACGGATGTGCTGTTTATCTGCGACAACCAACGTCACCAGGTGATAAAAACCAGCATAGATGGCCGTGTTTTGATGACCCTGGATTATCCAAAAGAGGCCGAGGTGTATGCTTCCAAAGAGGCTTATATTCCTACAGAAACGGCCATCGCCCCCAACGGCGATATTTATGTGGCGGATGGTTACGGGCAGGATTACATCATTCAATACGATGCCGATGGACGATATATCCGGCATTTTGGCGGTCGTGGCGAAGGAGCCGAATACCTGAAAAACGCCCACGGGGTTTGTCTGGATCTCAGAAACCCGGCACAACCAGGTCTGATTGTTACCTCGCGGGAACAAAATGCCTTCAAGCGGTATGATCTGGAGGGCAACTACCTGAGTACCATTGCTTTGCCTGGCGCATGGGTATGCCGACCGGTCATCAAAGGCGACTATCTGTATGCCGCCGTACTTCAATCCAGCAGCAAGCCCTGGCAGCAATCCGGTTTTGTGACTATACTGGACCGCAACGATCGCGTAGTGTCCAACCTGGGAGGATCTGAGCCCTGGTATGAAAACGAGGTCCTCAGTGAAATGTATCAAACCGTTCGCGCTTTCCAGTATCCGCACGACGTGTGTATTGACGATGAAGAAAACATGTACGTTGCCCAGTGGAATTCCGGCAAAGTGTACCCATATAAATTAGAACCGGTGGTATGAGCAAAAACAGTAAGCAATCCTTTTTTGCGGCCCTTTTGGTCTTTTTCAGTGTAATGGCACCGGCGCAGGACACCTTTCAACTGGCGCCTCCTTTGTTGCGCTTTCCGAGCATCTTTTTTGATAAAAGTGTGCAGGTTACGGCTGAATTTCGGCAGCCTGAATCCAGCATTCACTATACGCTGAATGGCTGGATTCCCACGGAAGAATCGTCTGTGTTCGACAAGCCGGTGAACATCAACAAGCCGGTTACCAAACTGAGTGTGCGCACCTTTGCCAAAGGGTATCTGCCTTCTGAAATGGTGCAGGTGAATTTTTACAAGATGGGAAAGAAAGCCAAAACCCTCCGGGCGCCACTCCCCCACCCCAAGTACCTGGGTACGGGAAATGATGCCCTTCAGGACGGACTTGGCGGAAATACCGATCACAACAGCAAAACCTGGCTGGGATATCAGGATTCGGTGATGATTGAAATAGAATTTGGCGACAAAACCTCGATGGAACAAATCATGATCAATACCCTGGAAAGCCAAAATGCCTGGATTTTTCAGCCTTCTTCCATATCTGTATACGGTTGGGACTATCTTTTTGGCCGGTGGCGCCCTATAGGTGGCTCCAGGCCAGACAGTGCCGAAAGGCAACCGGAGGTGCGTTGTGCCATGCAAACAGTTAATATTCCGAAGCCCATTAAAACCGATAGATACAGATTGATTATCAGATCATTACAAGAAATTCCGGCCTGGCATCCCGGCAAGGGCAAACCAGCCTGGCTATTTATAGACGAGTTAATCCTGCATTAAATGAAGCCGAATTCCTGGATCTCTTTCCTGATCAATAGCAGTATTGGCCTGAACAGCATGTTGCTTTTTTTGGCCATTTTCGGCAGTAGTATGCTGTTGCCGGCCTGGTTGCAGGTATTGGGGAGAATGCACCCTCTGGTGCTGCATTTCCCGATTGTATTGATTTGTATAGCCGTATTGCTGGAGTGGTCGGAAAACAGGGAATTGCTGCCCTGGAAAGACTGGTGGCTTGCTGCCACAGCTTTTGTAGCGGCATTTTCTGCCCTGGCCGGTTTGTTCCTGTCTAAAGAAGGCGGTTATGAACCAGGCGTTTTAAGCTGGCACCAATGGACTGGAACAGGCGTTTCTTTTGGCGCCTTCGCATGGTGGACTTTCAGGAGTAACCTGCGTGATAATCAAGGGATTAGCCGGATATTTTCTGTCGCTTTCCTGATATTGGTTGCCGTTGCAGGACATTATGGCGCTACCCTGACGCATGGCGACAATTACCTGCTGGCGCCTATTTTGCCACAAAAAGAAGCGGAGGCTGCAACGCCCGAATCGGCACTGGTGTTTGCACATGTAGTGCGACCCATTTTGAAGGAAAAATGCATGAGTTGCCACAATCCCGGCAAGCAGAAAGGGGATTTAAATATGGAAACAGAGGCTTCTCTGTTGAAGGGTGGCAAAAATGGTCCGCTGTGGGACCTGCAGGCGCCGGATCTGGGTCTTTTGTTGCGCCGGATTCATTTACCGGTAGAAGAAAAAGAACACATGCCTCCGAAGGGAAAATCTCCGCTTACTCCGGATGAAATAACCATTTTGCAGTGGTGGATTAAAAGCGGTGCCAGTTTTTCCACCCGGTGAAGCGATCTGCCGGCAGGCGATACCCTGCGCATACTGGCGGAAGAAATGTTAAAACCGGTCGCTCCCCTCTCCTACCCTTTTAAGGCGGCAGACGAAGAAACAGTGCAATCCCTGAATTCAGATTATCGCGCAGTTTATCCGCTTTCGTTGAATAGTCCGGCGCTTGGCGCATCGTTTTATGGTATTTCGGCCTTTAAAAGTGAGGACTTAAAAGCCTTACAAGTGCTTCAGGATCAGATAGTTGAGTTGAATTTGAACCAGATGCCTGTCAAAGATGAGGATCTTTCCTCGGTAGGTTTGTTTAAACACCTGCGCAAGCTGAATCTTGCCTCTACCGGCATTACCGGCGCCGGACTGACGAACCTAAAAGGACTGAAAGACTTGCAGGAATTGGTATTGTCGGGCACTGCCATTCATGCCAGTCATTTGGGGTTTCTGGCAGAGATGCCTGCTCTCAAACATTTGTATGTCTGGAACACGGCCTTACAGACAGCTGATCTGGACGGACTGCGTCAGCGTTATCCGGGCATACAGTTCCATGCCGGCTATACCGGTGAAGGCGTGGTAGCCAAACTGAATGCACCGATTATCGAGTCCGGAAGTCAGGTATTCATACAGCAAACCAGGGTAAAGTTGAAAAATTTCATCAATGGAGCGGAACTGCGGTACACCCTGGATGGATCCCAGCCGGACAGCGTAAATGCGCTGTTGTATACCGGCGACAGCATCACCATTGACCGTTCCTGTGAGTTAAAGACTCGCGCGTTCCTGCCCGGCTGGATCAGCAGCGAAACCTCTTCCAGGAGTTTTTACAAGTCTGGCGTTATTCCGGATTCCATTGCTTTGACCTTTCCTCCTAATCCGCAATACAAAGCGCTGGGGCCGAAGTCGCTGGCCGATCAGAAGGTGGGCGATACTGATTTCAGGACCAACAAGTGGCTGGGATACAAGGAAACCCCGTTTGAGGCGGTATTTTATTTCCATCAGCCCAAAGCCTTGCATGCCGTGTCGTTCAGCACCATGATTGACATTGGCAGCTACATCATGCCGGCTACGGAACTTCAGGTGGTGGGAGGAATGGATGCCCGCAACCTTCAATTATTGAAAAAAATCAGACCCGAGCAGCCGCAAAAACTGGGTATGCCCGGATACAAGCAGGGGTATACACTGGCATTCTCCGAACAGAAAGTCAAATGCCTGAAACTGGTGGCCAAACCGGTATCCAAACTCCCTGCCTGGCATCCCGGCAAGGGAGATCTGGGTTGGGTGTTTATTGATGAGATATTTGCGGAATAAATTGCCCCGCCCTGAAGGACGGGGCAGTTTATTCCTGGAACACCATATAAATGTCTGACAATCAAATACTTAATCATTATTTTAGGCTCAAAAAATGCCTGATAGAGCGTTGGATAACAGACATTGGCTTGCCTGTCTGGGCGGGTTACCTGCTTGCCGGGGTGGCCTTTCTGCTGGGCAATCTGATCTTGTTTTACAAAACAGATTTAGCGCCCTACCTGCTGATGCTGCTAGGTGGCTTGGTGCTTCTTTCCTTCAATCAGCCCGACAAAATCAGCTTCCTGCAGGCAGTTTATCCAGCCCCTGTATTTCGCAAAATCAGGCTGCTGGAATGTTTGGCGCCTACCCTACCCTTTTTGCTGGTGCTGGGCTGGGTGCATGCGTTTCTGCCCTTGCTTTTTTTGGCTGGTTTTGCCGTTTTGGTAGCCTTTACCGGCGGTATGCGTGTATCCCGCTTCCCTTTGCCCACCCCGTTTGGCAGTCAGCCATTCGAGTTTTTAGTGGGCTTTCGGAGCACCTTTATCTGGTTGGTGGCGGTGCACGGGCTGTTGATCATTGGCATGACCGTCGGTAATGTCAACCTGGGATTATTTGCCCTGATGCTGGTGTTTGCCACTACCCTCCTCTACTATGGGCAACCGGAAGAACGGTATTGGGTTTGGTTGCATAATGATCGGGCGGAGGCGTTTCTTTGGCTAAAAGTAAAAACAGCCTGGCGCCACAGTCTGATGCTTGCTGCGCCATGCGCCTTGATACTGATCGGGTTTTATCCTCCATACTGGTATATTGTTCTGGCCATAGTGGTCATCGGGTTGGTGTATCTCAGTTGCTTTGTGTTGGGCAAATACCTCAACTACCCGCAACAGATGACGGTAGCGCAGAGTATTGTACTGGGCGTGGGTTTGTTTATGCCCCTGTTGTTGTTTTGGCTGTTGCCTTTCTTTTACCGAAAATCTGTGTTGAAATTAAAAGCGATCCTGCAATGATTACAGTGAAACATGTAAACAAATCGTACGGCAATCATCAGGTGCTCTACGATATTCAGGCCGCTTTTGAGCCCGGGCGCGTGTAC
>DLXL01000026.1:8084-9060 GCA_003448025.1 Saprospirales bacterium
AGGCCGCTTTTGCGCCCGGGCGCGTGTACGGGATTGTGGGCGAAAACGGAGCCGGCAAAACAACCTTGTTCAAGTGTTTACTGGGGCTGGAGACGTATGAAGGTCAAGTGGAAAGCAAGTGGCAGCCCTTGAAAGATCATCTGGGCTGGCTGCCCACAGAATCGTACTTTTTTCCGTACATGACCGGCAGAGAGTATCTGCAACTGGTGTGCAATGCCCGCAAAACCGAGCTGGGCGATGCCACAGAGAAAAACATCTTTGACCTGCCCCTGGATGAATTTGCCGTGCATTACTCCACCGGCATGAAGAAAAAACTGGCTTTGCTGGGCATTTTATTACAACCCAACGATGTGTTCATCCTGGATGAACCTTTCAACGGCGTGGATATTCAAAGCAATATCCTGATTACCGAAATCATTCTCCGACTCCGTTCGCTGGGAAAAACCGTGTTGATTTCCTCCCATATTTTCTCCACCCTCCGCGATACCTGCGACGAGATTTTATTGCTTCAGCAGGGCCGCATCACCCAAAAAGTGGCCAAAGCCGATTTTAATCAGTTGGAGCGGGAGATGAAAGATGTGAGTATTGGGGATCGGGTGGATAGGCTTTTTGGGGGAGCGAATTACATGATTAAAGACTAAATGAAGGAGGTGCGGTGGCGTTGAGTTTGTCAGGAAGACCCAAGCACATCGTAATTTTCTTAAATTATCTCCCTGAGTTGTAATATCTCTCGGGTTGTAATGAGGTTTGAGAATCCTTTTTTGGTCAACCCGTCAATGAGTTGTTTATCACCTGTCCAAAGTTTGATGTCAAGAAATAGGCTAAGTGCAACATGAGAAATATCGTCCATATCTATGTCCCTAACAAGGTCAGCGGATTTCTGCCAGAATTCAAAAGGAATTGTACTTTCCGAAAAGAAGTCGACCTGTTTGTACACTAAATATTTCACCTCGTCAAATTCGAGCTCATCATACCC
>DLXL01000180.1 GCA_003448025.1 Saprospirales bacterium
TCATTTTTGGAACCACAAAGTCACTAAAGTCACAAAGGGCACAAAAATGTAATACTTTGTGTCCTCTATGACTTTGTGGTTCATTTTTTGGTGCACTGGATTTTGAAATAGCGACTATACCGCCTATGCGTCTTCTTTTGGTATTGCCTTTAATGGTTACTGCCTGCATATTATACGGCCAGGATACGCTGCAAACACCCTTTCAGTGGGGCTGCCGGCTCCATACCGGTTTTATTATTCCACACTCCCGTGACATCATCAATGTAGCTCAATCAAACCCATTTGGTCTGGAAATTAGCGGGCAATGGATCCTGAACGATCCGAAACATACCAGAAAGCTTGGATTGATCAGCAAAAGAGGGTTTGCCTTTCATTATATCAATTTTGATAACCCTCAGGTCTTGGGGCATACGGTGGCACTCGTTC
Source organism: Saprospirales bacterium (assembly GCA_003448025.1). Lineage (GTDB taxonomy): Bacteria > Bacteroidota > Bacteroidia > Chitinophagales > Saprospiraceae > M3007. The sequence goes on from DLXL01000180.1 coordinate 427, forward strand.
CATTTGTGGAACCCCTCATACAACCCTGGCGAAATTTTTACGGCTCTATCCGGTTTGGCCTTGGCCCCGCCTGGCTAACCAAACTCTACGACCCTGAAACCAACCCCACCAACCTCTTCTTCAGTTTTCCTTTGAGCTTGTGGGCTATGCTCAATGCTCATATACATTACAAAATCAATCCGCAATGGGAAATCTCGGCCGGCATTAACTACAACCATATCTCCAATGGCGGCATGAAAAACCCCAATAAGGGCATGAATTTCCCAACCTACAATGCAGGCATTAGCTACGCCCTGCAACCTCTGAAAATGACGCGACCTGAAAAGAATAAAGAATGGAAAAAACTACCCAAAAACTACGGCTACATAAACCTGATCGGAACGCTGAAAAATATGGACCCTGCCCCGGGCTATCCGGAACTCACCCGATGCTGGTCTTATGGCCTTCAAGTCATTGGCGCCCGACGGGTTGGCCGGTTCAGCGGTCTGGCGCTGGGAACCGAGTGGATTCATGATGGATTTGCCGCTGAAACTTTGGAAAGATTGAACGATCCCAAAAGCGCCTGGAAAGGAGGCGCCTTGATCGGACACGAACTGCTGGTAGGAAAGGTGAGCCTGAGCACACTTCTGGGTGTCTATGTATTCAACCCATCCGGCGATCTCGATCCGGTTTATCAGCGGTATACCCTGCAATATAACGCCGGGCGGCGGTTGATTCTGGGCAGCAGCCTCAAAACCCATCGTCATGTGGCGGATGTGTTTGATCTGCGCATAGGATGGAGAATGAGTGAATGAGTCGTTTTACCTTTGCCCCATGAAACAACTCATTGAATGTGTGCCCAATTTTTCTGAAGGGCGTGATCCGGCTGTGATCAAACAAATCACCGATGTTATTGAAACGGTTGAAGGGGTAAAACTGCTTGATGTTGACCCCGGTAAAGCCACTAATCGGACAGTAGTAACCTTTGTGGGCGAGCCGGCCGCGGTGATTGAATCCGCTTTCCTGGCCATCAAAAAAGCCTGCGAAGTCATTGACATGAGCAAGCACACGGGCGAGCACCCACGCATGGGCGCTACGGATGTTTGTCCGCTGATTCCCATTGCCAACATATCCATGGAGGAAACCGCTGAATGGGCGCGCAAACTGGGTGAACGCGTGGGAAGGGAGTTGCAACTTCCCATTTACCTGTATGAAGCCGCTGCCAGCAAACCTGAACGCAAAAACCTGGCCGTGATTCGTGCCGGTGAGTATGAAGGATTACCGGAAAAACTGGCCAATCCGGAATGGAAACCGGATTTCGGGCCGGCACAATTCAATCCCAAAAGCGGCGCCACCGTGATCGGTGCGCGCGATTTCCTGATTGCGTACAACGTCAACCTCAATACAACCTCTGTGCGCCGGGCTAATTCCGTTGCCTTCGATGTGCGGGAAATGGGCAGGGCACTCACCGATCCCAAAACCGGCAAACCGCTCAAAGACACCAACGGTGAAGCCATTCGCCAGCCGGGCCTGTTGAAAGGTGTAAAAGCCATCGGCTGGTACATTGATGAATATGGTATTGCGCAGATTTCCATGAACATCACGGATGTCAATGCCACTCCATTGCACCTAGCCTTTGAAGAATGCCACAAAAGTGCCGACCGCCGGGGTATGCGGGTAACCGGCTCGGAACTGGTTGGCCTGGTGCCGCTGAAAGTGATGTTGGAAGCCGGAAAATATTTCCTGAAAAAACAGCAACGCAGCGTGGGCGTCAGCGAATCAGAACTGATCAAAATTGCAGTTAAATCCATGGGCCTGGATGAACTGGCGCCTTTTGATCCACAACAAAAAATCATTGAATATAACCTGGATAAAGGCAATCCGGCCCAGGCCAAAAAGCTGGTGCTCAAAAACCTGGTCGCTTTTGCCGACGAAACCGCGAGCGAAAGTCCGGCCCCGGGCGGCGGGTCCATCAGCGCCTATGTGGGCGCCCTTGGCGCTTCCCTGGCCACCATGGTAGCCAATTTGAGCAGTCACAAACGCGGCTGGGATGAGCGCTGGGAAGAATTCTCGGAAGCGGCTGAAAAAGGCCAGTACATCAAGGATGCCCTACTGCGCGCCGTAGACGAAGACACCGATGCCTTCAATTTGATTATGGCCGCCTTTGGCATGCCCAACGGCACACCGGAGGAAAAAGCAGCGCGCAAAGCAGCCATTCAGGCAGGCACTAAAAAAGCCATGGAGGTGCCGTTTAAAGTCATGCAACTGGCATACAGTTCCCTCCCGCTTATCCGCCAAATGGCAGAAACCGGAAATCCCAACTCCGTAACCGACGCCGGCGTAGGCGCTCTGTGTGCGCGCGCAGCCGTACGCGGGGCCTTCATGAACATTCAGGTGAACGCCACCGGACTTGATGACAAGGACTTTGCTGCGCAAATCCTGGCAGAAGGCCAGAAAATGGTGGACGCTGCCGACCGGGAGGAGCAGGAGATTTTGGGGATAGTGCAGGGGAAATTATAGGGGGGGGCAGTTCTTTTGAGATTTCGCACCTTCAATACAACGTGAGTTGTCATCCCGGTTCCCGGGATGACAACCCACGTTGTATAAGGAAGCAACAAATTTTCTAACCAAATTACCCTCATGGTACAATTAAGCCCTCGACTTGCTATATCCAATATGACTAACAGTAAGGACACCAACAGCTATGGCGGAGCGGAATTTCGGTATAAAGAGCTTGGTTATCTAAGTACTACAAGTTTGCCTTGATGCAAAACTGTCTCATTAGTTTTAAATAGCGTGTGTCTGAAAAATTTGAATGGTAGATTAGAGTGTGTCAGAAAACCATTCCTATAGCCAACCCAAATGAATACCATCTTCGATTCAAACTTACAGACTTGAACGTTGGCCACATGTTTATATAGCCCCGTGCATTTTTAAA
>DLXL01000284.1 GCA_003448025.1 Saprospirales bacterium
CTGGGATTCATGCAACAAAGCCAAGTAAAAGTACTGATTAGCCAATGAAAAAGCAACAAATAATAGAATGGCTATTGGAAGGAGATGCCTCTATACAATATCAGACATGGCGTGATTTGTTGGGAAGTAATAAAAGAGAACTTCAAGACAGGATAGCGCTTGAAGGGTGGGGGTTACAATTTCTATCTATGCGTCATTCAGATGGTCATTGGGGCTATAGATTTTATCAACCAAAATGGATTTCTACGCACTACACGTTACTTGACCTTCGTAATTTAAATCCTCCTCCTAAAAATGAAGTGATAAATGAGACTATTGAATTGGTTATTCAAAATAATAAAGCAGAAGATGGCGGTATTTGTTTAGGACCGAGCACTATTCAACATAGTGATGTATGTGTAAATGGCATGTTCCTGAATTATGCTTCATACTTCAAGACGCCTGAAATAAAACTTTGCTCCATTGTTGACAGTATCCTGGCTGAGATAATGCCCGACGGAGGCTTTAACTGCCGAACAACAAGAAGCGGAGCTACACACAGCTCACTGCATTCCACTATCTCTGTTCTGGAAGGTTTCACCGAATTTCAGAAAGCAGGCTACAACTATAGAAAGAAAGAAATAGCTGACGCCATAAAAACAGGAATTGAATTTATCCTGATGCACCAACTTTTTTTATCAGACAGAACAGGTCAAATAATTGACAAAAACTTCCTGAAGTTAACTTATCCCTGCAGGTGGCGGTATGATATTCTACGAGCTATGGATTATTTTCAATACGCAGGGGTGGAATGGGACAACAGGATGACAGAGGCAATGACATATTTGGATAAAAAGCAAAACAAAGATGGAACATGGAATATGCAGGCTGCTCATACCGGACAAGTTCATTTTATAATGGAAAAAGCGGGCAAACCAAGCAGATGGAACACACTAAGAATGTTACGAATAAAAAAACACTTTGGAATTAAATAACGACAGCTCAAAAGCGTTTAGCGTGTGTCTGAAAAATAACAAACAACCATGAAAATAGCATTTTTAATAATTGTACTAATTCATGCACTAATCCACTTGCTTGGATTTATTAAGGGCTTTGAACTGAAAGAAGTCAAGGAATTGACACTTCCGATTTCAAAGCCAATGGGTATTGTTTGGTTAACAGCAACAACCCTTTTCTTAACTTACGGTATATTATACTTATTGAATTACAGGTATGCCTGGTTTTTTGGACTGGTTGCTGTAGTAATATCCCAGATACTTATTACCCTGTTTTGGGATAACGCCAAGTTTGGAACTATTCTCAATTTTGTCATTCTTACGGTTTCAATAGCTTCATTTGGCTATTATAACTTTCAAAAACTTGTTCATAAGGAGACTGTTCAATTGCTTAATAAAAATACAAGCACAGAAAACAGAACCTTAAATGAAAGTGATTTAGTCAATTTACCCGATCCTGTAAAAAATTGGTTTAGAAACTCAGGCGCCTTAGGAAAGCCTTTTATTAATTGCGGAAAAGTCACTCAAATCGCTGAAATACAAATGAAACCAGAGCAAAACAATTGGTTGAACGCAACAGCAATACAATATACTACCATTGGCAACCCGGGATTTATATGGTCAGTAGACGTAAAAATGAATAGTTTAGTAAACTTTCAAGGACGGGATAAATATGATGATGGCAAGGGTGAAATGTTGATAAAATTGAATTCCTTATTCAATATCGTTAATGAACGTGGCGAAAAACTGGATGAAGGCACGTTGCAACGATATCTTGGAGAAATGGTTTGGTTTCCTTCCCTGGCGTTGAGTCCATATATAACCTGGAAACAAATAGACGAGAATACAGCAATGGCAACCATGACCTACAAAGGCACTTCGGGAAGTGGTACATTTTATTTCAACTCCAATGGTAATGTCATCAAGTTTTCTGCATTACGGTACAAAGGCAACGAACCGGATGCAAAAAGATACGATTGGGAAATGAACATATTAGACTACAAGACATTTGAAGGCATAAAAGTGCCAACAAAAATGACCTCAACCTGGAAGCTTGAAAATAAAGATTGGACTTGGTTAAAAATGGAGGTAACTGATCTAAAATATAATCAAAACATAACCTATTAGAAATGATTCGTCATGCCGGGTGAAGCATAAAGCAGGTGCTTTTTGCTTATGGTGACCATCCGAGAAATTTCACCCTTGACCCGACAGGCAACTACCTTATTGTAGCCAATCAGGTTACGAACAATATCGTTGTTTTTAAACGTGACATAAAAACAGGGCTATTAACCAAGACGGGAAAAGAAATAAAGGTTCCCAGGCCATCCTGTGTACAAATGAGGAAATACGGCAGCTAACAGCGCCTACCCCAGCGCGGCGGACAAAGGGTCAAAGCCATTCACAACACCTGACTGGTCTTGGCAGCAACTCTGCCAGCCCCAGCGAAAAACCCCACAAAAAAAGGAGGCATTCGACCTCGTCGAATACCTCCTTCGCGCCTTCGCGCCTTAGCGCCTTAGTGCCCCCCCTCGCGCCTTCCAACTACAGCTTCCGCACTTTAATATTCTTATACCACACCGGATCTCCATGATCCTGCAGGGCAATTCTGCCCTTGGTGGCTAATCCGAAGTCTGCGCTGAGTTTCGGGAACTTGCTGCCGGCAATCAACTCCAGCCATTTTTTAGTGGGCTTGCCGTTTTCAAACATTTGCAGCTCCACCACTTTGCGGTTGTTGAGCCAGTGCTCCACCTTGCCGTTTTTGCACACCAGGCGCGCGTGGTTCCACTCGCCGCCGGGTTTTACGGTTACATATTTACACTCCACCAGATCGTACAAATCACCCGCCTTGTGCTTGGGGAATTTGGAATCCGGATGACAGGCATTGTCCAGCACCTGCATTTCCGGACCGGTCATCCAAACGTAGCCATACTTGGCAGGGTCTTCTACAATGTGGTAAATGATGCCTGAATTACCGCACGGAGCAATTTTCCAATCCAGCGTCAGCTCAAAATCGCCGTACTCTTCGGCGCTCACAATATCACCGCCATCCTGCGCCTGCCAACCGCCCTTAGGGTCTGGTTTGGCATCGAGGTGAATGGAATTGTCGGCAATGATCCAGGATTTGCCCACCGTGGTTTTGCCGTAATTGTGCCAGCCGTTCAGCGTTTGGCCATCGAACAGCAATTGCCAGCCCTCGCGTTTTTCCTTTTCGGAGAGGGTATTATCGGGCGTTGGCGCCATGCCGGGAGGAGCTGCAACAACTCCTGCATCGTTCTGCGGAATGGCATTGAGCGTGTACCAGGCCTCGGTGGTCCAGATCTCATGGCCCAGCTCTGAGAGGGGCAGATTGTTCAACTTGAAATACACCACATGCTGCGGTTTCATGCCCTGAATGTCCAGGAATACCTTTTTGCGGTCCTGAGATACGGTAGCGGAGTTCACCTTCAATACTTCTTCGTCCATTTTAGGGCCGCCATATTCCACGGTAGGTTTGTACCACCATTGTTTCACCAGGTAGGAAGCAGGATCCCAGCCTGCGCCCTCGGGAAGCGGCTCGGTGAATTCGATTTCCATGCCGTTGGATTTGGCACGGATAGCCAGCATTTCAAACACGGAATTGCCGTTGTATTTCATGCGTTGCAGACCGTACCAGAGTTTCCCCTGTTGTCCCCAGTTGCCCGGGTTGCCAATTTGGCCTACATACAGGGCGCCATCGGGTCCCCAGGCCAGACGGTGTGTGGCGCCTTCAAAACCCTGGGAGAAACGGAACACACAGCCCTGGTAGTCGCCGTTCACCTTTTCCATAAACACGCGCTGCAGACCGCCATAACACACGTCGCCGTGCAGCAACTGGTTTTTATAGGGCCCGTCGTTGATCACCGCAGGCTGGGTAGGAGAATTGCCAATATCGTCCTGCGGCAACCAAACCACCGGCTGCTGAATGGGCAACCCGGCCACCGCCGCACTGTCTACGGCAAAGGAGTTGTAGAATGCGCCCGGTTTTACGTGCAATATCTTGGAGGATGGCAGCCAGTCGCCCTGATTGTCTGCAATAAATACCTCGCCGTCCGGACCAATGCCCACGCCGTCGGGGGTGCGCAGGCCGCGGGCCACGAATTCGATGCTGCCGTCTTTGGCGCTGATCTTCACCACTTTCCCCCTGTCAGGCCCCTGCGGACGCGTACTGGCGCCACCGGGATTGATCGCTATAGCCAGAGCGGCGTAGAAGTAGCCCTCTTTATACACCAGGCCAAACGCAAACTCGTGGAAATTGGCCGATGCCTTCCAGCCTTTGGCAAAACACTGGTATTCGTCGATAATATCATCACCATCGGTATCCACCAGCCTGGTGAGCTCCTGTTTTTGCAGCACATAGATCTGGCCGTCCACCACTTTCAGACCCAACGGCTCAGCCAGGCCCTGCGCTATGCGCTTGACCTTGATCTTTTTTGGATCGCCGGTTTCCACGTTATCCAATACATATACAGCGCCCATAGCATCCCAGGTGGACACCACCAACCGGCCATCCGGAAGGAAATCCATCCCCGCAACCTTGGGTAAAAACTCGTCCGGGCGCGCCTGCGTGAGGTCGTACGCCGGGTGCACTTCCTGCAATGGAGCACCGTCGCCGGGAATAGCATTTTCTATTTTCGACATGGCTGTCATGCCCTCCACATTGTCGGATTTCTTGTGGAAGAAACTGCCCTCGCTGATGACCTTAAAACCTGGCGCACCGAAACGGGCCCACTTCAACACGATGCCTCTGCCACCGCCGCCCTGGAAGTAATCCAGGCGAATGGGGTGATATCCGGCACGCAGGGCAATCTCGGCTTCTTTGGGCGACATTCCGTGCGCTCCATCATTGTCTATCAGCAACTGGCCGTCAACCCACAGTTTGCTGCCATCGTCGGAACCCAGTTGGAACACAACATTGTCGTCTTTCTCCAGAAAGAGATAACCCGTAGCCTGCAGGTAAAAATTGTCTTTAAGATCCCCAAAATCCTCTGATCCGGCTTCCACTTTGGCCGTGGTGGCCACCAACATAGGTTTGGCGTTGAAATCGCCGTCGGCCAGCAGGTTCATTTTTTTACCGGACGTCCACAGTTTCACCAGCAATCCCGGCGACAGGTCGCGGTCGCCCACGGTGTTATCGGCCTTGAGCCACTGGTTTTCCGGAATTTCGGCCAGGCTTTTCGTTGCGCCGCCGCCCTCGCCATCGTCCTCGCCTTCATCTAAGGAGAGCACATAACTCACCATAGCTTTGGCGTCTTCCGGTTGCAGATCCGGGTGTGCGCTCATAGCCGCAGCACCCCATACGCCCGCGCCGCCTTTCATAACCTTTTGAGTGAGCATCTCCAGATTTTCCGGGGTGTTCTTATAGCGTTCGGCAATTTGTTTGTAGCCCGGACCCACCGTTTGTACCTGTGCGTTGTGGCAGGTGCGGCAATCGCTTTTGGCCATTAGCTTTTCACCCGGGCTAATCACGGCGCCCTCCGATTCTCCGGATTCCTGAGCCAGGCGCTCTGCGTCGAAAGCATTAGGAATCAGGGGCCTGTTGACAAAAAAAGTACGGAAATGGGTGCGGCCTTTGTCGCTGAGGGTGAGTTCTCCGCTAACTTCCAGTGTTTTCAGGTTATCGTCTGTTTCCACCGGTTTGGCATTGGTGGTTTTCCAGGCGCCATTGGTTTCAATATTGGATTCGGCAGCAATGGAAGCCACATTTGTTTTCAGGCTTATGCTGACTCCTGCCGGAGCATTTTCTACGGTATACACCCGCTCCAATCCGTGTTGACGGTCACGTTCAATGTATTCCGGGCGTTCGTTGATTCGGATACGCTGACCGTCGGAGAGTACCAGATCGTACATCAACTCTGCGTGACCGTCTTTGGTATAGCGGTGACCTTTGTAATCGGTGCGCGGGTTTTCGGTTTTCCCGCCCACCGTGACGGACCAGGGCTGGCGGTGTGCATTTTCAAACCAGGCCATGCCAACACTCATGGGTTGCGGACCGTGGCGCATATTATACACCGCGCCGGTGAAATCCGTGCTGCCCGACCAAATCTTGTACAGCGAGCAAGAGTCGGTGGAATAAGAGGCCCACAATTGATCATTCAGTGCGAAGGTGATCATCCGGGGTTGTTTGTCCATGACGGAGCGGAACACCCAGGGGTCATTAGGGCGCACAGCGGCCGATTCAGACGAATCAGAACGGGAGGCCATGTACCATATACCCAGTAAAACAGCAATAAGAAGCAGAAAAAGCGTACGGGTCTTCATGTTATGTGAAAATTAGAAACAAAACTTCGTTTCGCTCAGGAGCGATCCGAACAACAATAAGCTGTGGTGGGAGCCGGCAAACCGGATAAGAAAGGGCAAAGGCGAAGGTAGAATTTCCAAACGCTTATGGAAAAGCTTTTCTCGATAAATCGTCTGTAATTGCTTATCCTTTGAACATCGCACGAATCGTGCTATTTTTGCGGCGCAAAATCGGCCACAAACGTGACCGCCCCGCTGGGGGCTTCAATTGTTTACGAAACTTTTGACGTTTTGTAAACGTTCGCCCTCAAACTCATCAAACCCCTCACACCTTTCAAACCCCTCACACCCTCCCGGAATACCATTCCGGGATACATCAAACAAATACCTTCTGCATGACATCCCGCGAGATACGCCGTCAATTCCTCGAATTTTTAGCCTCCAAAGGCC
>DLXL01000357.1 GCA_003448025.1 Saprospirales bacterium
ATGGGGAGATCATTATTACCGAACAGTTGCCCGCTGATAAAATGCGCCAGGAGGAATTATCGAACATCTGTAATTCGGATCTTTACTCCATTGGTTTGGTAGGTTATAAGCTGTTGACGGCCAGGGATTTGTTTGATGGAGCTTCCGTCTATCAAATTCTCCGCAAAAGGCAAAGGTTTGAGAGCGACACCGCTTTCCGGGAGGAATGTCTGGCATTGCTACCGCCTGGCGAATTGTCCAACCTTATTCGGGATTTGATAGAAGAAGACCCCATGGAACGCCGGAACAAGTTCCCAAACTTACATAAACTGGCTCGCCGCCTACACTTTTTATCCAGACTTGACGACCCCAATGGCAACGACGTCCGTGCAAGTTACCGTCGTTGCCTGGCCACAAACAAGGAATTTATTCGGGATTTTTACGAGCACTATTACACGAAAGAAGGCGCAAAAGCGCAAAATTTTTCAAACATTGGCAAGCGCCGTCAATCAGCCATGCTTCAAATGGCAGTGGATGTCCTGATCGATTTTGATACCCAAAAAAGTTATCTTCATGAGATGATGCGACCTGATAATGCCAAGCACGGTTCGTTCAGTGTAGCGGATTTTGAAATTTTTCTGGATGCTTTTTTGGAAACGGTCGCCATGAATGACTTTGAATATCAGAGTACCAATGGACTAGCCGAATCGTGGAAAACGGTACGCGACAGAACCTTGAATTATATTCGGGAGATTAGAATGCTCACAACTTGGGTTAATTAGTTGATACTTAGGTCATATGGCATTCTGAACAGGATACCATTGTTCTGGCGGATACCTTTTACGGTTTTGTACAGTGGATAAAAATCGCCAAGCTCCTGCTTGAGTGTCCAGGCGCGTACATTTTCATCCCGTTCGTTTTTCCTGGTCAGTTGTTCGATAAATTGCTCCAAACCAGATTTGGTTTGAGGATACTCGGTCGTACGGTATTTTTCCAGGCTGGCTAACTTGGCAGCTGCTGAAATAGCACGATCCAAACCACCCAACTCATCAACCAGTCCAATTTCTTTGGCTTTGGCTGCCGCCCAAACCCGACCCTGTGCAATTTCGTGTATCTGCTCAGGGCTGCGTTTGCGTCCTTCGGATACCTTTTTAAGGAAGTCCTGATAAATCCAGTCAACCCTGCTTTGCATCATCTGACTTTCCTCTGGAGAGAAATCATAAACTGCAGTACCAAACGCTGAAAATTTCTGAGTACGCACCGTATCGAAGGTAATGCCAAGCTTGTTGCGCATGGTTTTATCCAAAATCGGGATCATACCAAATACCCCTATAGATCCGGTAATTGTGGTGGGTTCTGCGAAAATGCTGTCGGCATGGCAGGCAATGTAGTAGCCCCCTGAGGCTGCTACGTCACCCATGCTTACTACCACCGGCTTGCCGGCCTTTTTACACAAATCCAGTTCACGCAAAATGTTCTCACTGGCCAATGAACTGCCGCCAGGCGAGTTAACCCGCAAAACGATGGCTTTAATATGTGGGTCTTTTCTGATTTTGCGCAATATTTTGACGTATTTTCCGTCAAGAATGGTGCCTGGATCTCCAATGTTACCATCATAAATTTCGCCTTCTGCATATACCACCGCAATCTTGTCTTTGATGGAGAAATTGGTTTTTTTACCTCTGGCTTTAAAGTAGTCTTCTACACCTACCCGATTGAGTTTATCCTTTTCTTCCAGTCCTATTTTTCGCTTGATGGTAGCAAACACCTCATCTTCATACGCAAAACGGTCAATAAGGCGTGACTGCACCGCTTTTTCTGCATTAAAGCCATCAAACCGTTCAGCAATCTGACGTAACTCCGACTCTGGAATGTTCCGGCTTTTGGCAATATCCTGAATGAAAATGTTGTACAGGGGAGTAAGATATTCGCGGATTTGCAACCTGTTCTCATCGCTCATCCGGTCTGATCGGAAAGACTCAGTGGCACTTTTATACTTGCCACAGTAAAAAATCCGCATTTGTACATCCAGCTTGTCCAGTAAACCCTTGAAGTATGTAATAGTACTGGAATAGCCTCTGAAATCCACAACTCCCTGAGGACTCATCCAAACGCTGTCTGCCACAGAGGCCAGGTAGTAGGCTCCTTGTGTGTAATAATGTGCGTATGAAACCACAAACTTGCCGGACGACTTAAAATCCTGCAGCGCATTGCGCAACGTGGCAGAAGTGGCTTTGCCCAGCATCACAATAGAGGCGTTGAGGTAAATTCCTTTGATATCAGGATCCTCTTTCGCCTGTTTAATGGCTGTAACCATGTCGGAGAGCCCTAAAACATCTTCCTGATCCAGGTCGAATGGATCCATAGGAACATTATTGGTTTTTTCAGGGACTGGCATTTTGAAATCAAGCTCCAGGACTGAGTTTCTGTTGATTTTTACGGCATGCTGTTCATTGGCAGATTCTGCCATACCTACAATCCAGCTGATACCAATCACGAACAGAAGACCCAGTGCCAGCGCGGTGCCAAGACAAGAAGCGAAAAGAAATTTGATAAATTGATTCATGCTCCAGCGTTAAATTAGTTTGGTTGATGGGAAATGCTTTTTGCATGACTGACACACAAAAAAACTTGTTTTTGTTCCATATCTTCCTTTCCGGTTACAAAGACACAATGACTGGCAGTAAAGTTCTTTTATATTAGATAAATGCTACGCTATCGGGGAGCAGTGGAACTTCCACATGGATGAATGGAATTAATCAATTCGAAATACGCACTTTTTTCAGCGACAAAAGATTGATGGCATTGGTGGAAAGCCCCTGTATGTTTTTGCTGGCGAACAAGGCTGTTTCATCATAAAAAAGGAAAATAACGGGAGCTTCATCAATCAGAATTCGGTCCATTTGATGGTAAAGTGTGTATCTGGTTTCTTCATCAGTTTCACGTAGGCAAGCTTCATACAATTCATCAAACCGCTCGTTGGAGAAATGCGTGTAATTGGGTGGTGTAGGATTTTTACTGTAAAAGCAGGTCAGGAAACTTTCCGCATCAGGATAGTCGGCAATCCAGGATGCCCGGAAAAAAGGCGCCTGACCATTGCGCATACGTTCCCTTAACATTGCAGTTTCCAATAATTCTATTCCAACCTTTACTCCCAGGTCTTCCCATTGGCGGGTAACGTATGTACAAATGTCCAGATATTCATTATTGCAAGTAAGGGTAACAGGCGGCATGTTTTTTCCTCCCGGGTAACCAGCCTCTGCCAGCAAAGCAGCAGCTTTTTCTGGTTGGTAATCGTACCCTTTAACCTTAACATCCGAAAAGGAAGGAAGGCCCCTGGGGACAAATCCGGCAGTGGCAGGTTTCCCCACCTGGTTGCGTAGGGTGCGAAGCATTTGGCCCCTGTCAATTCCATAGTTCAAAGCCTGACGGATTTTCCGAAGCTGTAATGGACTTAGAACCTCCCCCAAACTATCCCGTACGTTCATTCGTATGCCCAAATACTCTGTATTGAGGT
>DLXL01000564.1 GCA_003448025.1 Saprospirales bacterium
GGCAGGCAGTTGTCATCCTGAGCTTTGCGAAGGATCTGGCCAAGCCTCTTGCGGTGTTTTCAACACATAAAACCCGAACTTTCTGTATGTAATCAGTTGTGTCTTATATGCCTTTTGTGTTTCAAACACCTATGGTAACAAGAGCCACTCCAAAAATCGGGATAACTCCTATTTTGACTTTTGTAACTTTTGTAGTTCAAACTTTTATTGTATAAAACGAACAAGAGCCACCCCGAAATCGGGGTGGCTCTTGTTTATAACTTTGTGGTTCAGTCCATTATGGTATTGTACTGCCCCAGGTTTCAACTTTACATTTATTTCTTCCAGGGCAGTTCCAGAACACGCTGGGCAGCCAGGCGGCCTACTTCAAGACCAACTTCGCAGTCCATGCGGAAGTGAACGCCGAGAGGAATACGGGAGTAAGCATTTTCTTCGCCAGCCTGCGCAAAGGAGGTGAATACCCGTGGAGTACCCAGGAATTCTGTACGCAACTGGTGGCACAAATCTGTAAAGGTATAAGTGCCTGGGTGCTTGGCATTGTATTCAAACATGGAGGACAGGATTTTTCCGCCACAACCACCGAAACCGGAGTGACCGGAAGGGTAGGCCGGGAAAGCCGGAGTCATCCCGTAAGGGCCTCCTACGGAAGTAGCATCAAGAATGGTTTCCCAATTAGCAGCCTCAGGGTATTGCTGAGACATCACACGGCGGATATAGCTGACTGGGCGCTCTACATTGTAAGTATATTTTGAGTTCCAAAGAGCAACACCGGCATCACTGAGTGCGAGACCCATTTTGGCATAAGCTTCTGCTGCTTCAGCCAGATCAGAGTCTTCATTTGCTACAACCTGATTCAGTATGGCAATCAAACGTGGAGGAGGAGCGAAAGTCAGATTTAAGATATCGTCAGACCAGAAAATAGCGGCCCAACGTTGGTTCGCTGCCCAATCTGCCAAACCTGGAGGCGGGTTGCGGATGGTATTTACGGTGCTGTAAACCTCAAGCGCCTGGCTGTAAAAAGGAGAAGCAGGGTGCTCTCCATAGGCAATAGGCGGGCGGCAGGTCAGCTCATCCTGACGAAGCGCAAAGGTGCGCACCTGACCCCAGTATGGAAACATTGCACGGCTGAAATCCGGAGGCGTCGGTTGCCAAAAGCCCGGGCCGGAAGGAGGCGTGTAGGAGGTTGGCTGAGGGTTCAGGAAAGCATTGTGACCAGGGGCATCTGTAAGTTCCCATGCATAAATGGCAGCAGCAACTTCACGACCGAATGCTTCAGAACGATCCAGAATTTCTTCTGTAGTTTCCTGGGCGTATTGACCATGCAATTTGGTAAATGTCTTTTGGATCAAACCAAAGGCATTGGTTACCGTAGGATTTGGATCATTTTGCATGTGCGGGAAGAAGCGCTCCATCAAATAGGAATAAGAAGCATTGATGGCTGCCGGCCAGTAGTATTCCAGATTTGGATCTGCTTTTGGCACATCCACACCTGGGTAAAGGTCAGCAATGGAACGGTTCTCAGGGATAGCCGAAACTACACATTCGTAGGCAGACAGCCCAAGGTATCCCAAAGCGCGTGGGCCAGGTCCCGGACGGTAGCCACGAGCATACCGGTCAATCTGAAGGAATGTTTCGTTCCATTCCCAGTAAACTTTGTAATCGTAATCATGAGCCGTTTTTTCCACGACTTCATCAATCTCGTTTTCACCACAAGATTGCGGTACGAGCATCAGGGCCAGCAAAAAGGCGCTGAACGCAAAGATTTTTGTGAGTTGAGTTACTTTCATAAGATCTAAAATTTTATCGCCGAAAGGCAAGATTAGAACATGGCAAATATCGTGCTAAAATGAGGTTTGCACAGATAACAATTTGCTCTGTCTTGTTACGCAGCGCAAAATTCTGATATTATCTGCTGATTTTATACAAATAACCTTAAAATGGTATTAAAAAAGGGCCTGGAATGTTTGTTCCGGCCCTTTTTTTTATGCCTTAACCTGCTTTAGGTATATTTACAGCCTCTGCGCCTTCCCATTGGTACAAGCCTTCGATGGAAAGATATCGCTCGCCGGTATCATAATTGAATCCCATGATTCTGGCGCCTTTCGGGATTTCCGGTAGTTTTTGAGCAATTGCAGCCAAGGTTGCGCCGGAAGAAATACCGCCAAAAATGCCTTCTTCGAGCACAGCTTTACGGGCATATTCAAAGGCGTCCTCTTTTTCAATTTGAATAATACCATCCAGAGCCTCTGTGTGAAGGTTTTTTGGTACAAATCCCGCACCAATACCCTGAATTGGGTGTGGCCCGGGCTGACCGCCTGAAATCACCGGACTTAAAGCCGGTTCAACGGCAAAAACCTGAAGCTTGGGAAACTGTTTTTTTAATTCTTCTGCAACCGCTGTAATATGTCCGCCGGTGCCTACTCCTGTGATAAGCACATCGATCCCTTCCGGGAAGTCAGCCAGGATTTCCTTTACGGTTGTGGACTTATGCACTGCAATATTGGCTTCGTTTTCAAATTGTTGGGGCATCCATGCATTGGGGATTTGTTCCAATAACTCCTGGGCTCTTGCAATGGCGCCTTTCATGCCTTTTTCTCTCGGCGTCAAATCAAATTGTGCGCCATAGGCCGCCATCAGACGTCTTCTTTCTACGCTCATGCTTTCCGGCATGACTAAAATAAGCGGATATCCTTTTACGGCAGCTACCATGGCCAGTCCAATTCCGGTGATACCACTGGTGGGCTCAACGATCACACTGCCCTCCTTTAGTAATCCACGCTGTTCCGAGTCTTCAATCATAGACAAGGCTATTCGGTCCTTGATACTGCCCCCCGGGTTGGCTCGCTCCAGTTTGATCCACACTTCATGATCCTTCCCAAAAAGGCGGTTAATACGTACATGGGGAGTGTTGCCAATGGTTTCAAGAATGTTGTTCGCTTTCATGAATGTATTAAGTTAAAGTGACAAAAGAGTAAAAACAAAGCACCCCTTCCGGCCAGATGCAGGAAAGGGTGCTTTGTTTATGAGAAAAACCGATTGAAACTATCTTCTTTTATCTCATGTAAAATGTCTTCCCTTTCCTTCCGGGAGGCAACAGCAACAACATGCGGTAATAACAGATAGTGTCTGGTTCATAACAGTTGTACAAATGTACTGGTG
>DLXL01000196.1 GCA_003448025.1 Saprospirales bacterium
AACCACTAAAACACCAAAACACCATGCCACTCCCCCGTACCATCCTCGCGGCGCTCCTTTTATTAACCGCCACAGCCCATGCCCAAATCCGGATCAACGAAATCCTGGCCGTGAACTCCAGCGTTGCTGTAGATCCTGATTTTGGCGAATTTGCAGATTTCATAGAATTGCATAACGCATCTGCAGCACCACTGAACCTTTCCGGTTTCACCCTAACGGACGATGCTGCCGACCCCCAAAAATGGGCCCTGCCCAATACCGTACTGGCGCCGGGTCAATATCTGCTGATCTGGACCGATGGTCACAACAAGCACCCGGGCGACACGGCATTTGTTGGCTATAAAAATGCCGTTGTCAACATGACCATGGCTCATGCCGGATTTCGATTGAGCGGAGATGGGGAATATGTGGGCATTTATACCCCACAGGGAAACCTGGCTGACCAGCTGACTTATTGTACGCAGGCCAACGATGTATCTTATGGTCGCAGCCCGTTTAATCCCTCCTCCTGGTGGTATTTTGGAGCGCCTACGCCCGGCGCGCCAAATACAACTTATGGCTCAGCAGTTATGGAAGCTGCCGGTGAGCCTGTATGCTCCTTAAAGGAAGGATTTTATCCTGGACCGCAAATGTTACACCTCAGCACACAGGAGCCTGGCGCACAGATCCGGTTCACTTTTGATGGCAGTACACCCAATGAGCAATCGCCCGTTTTTTCCGACAGTTTTCCGCTGAACCTGAATCTGTGCATTAAGGCCCGTTTGTATGTACCGGGTAAGATGCCCGGCAAAGTGGTTACCCGGTCGTATTTCATCAACGAAAATCTCCAACTACCCGTCATTTCTATTGGTTCTGATGCCCCTCATTTGTACGGCTTTGACTTTGGCATACTGCAAAATGCCATCAAAGACCGTGAAATACCTGCCACAATGGAGTATTTTGAACCAGGCACCGGGGAACGGGCATTTGTTTCCGGCGTGGGTTTGCGGGTGTTCGGAACCACCATTTACAACTTGCCACAGCGCCCGCTTTCGGTCAGATTCCGGGAAAAATATGGAGATGAAACGCTCCGTTACCCATTGTTTAAAGGGAAACCCATTGCCCAATACACCGCCTTTTTGCTCCGAAACGGAGGCAACGACTACAATACTGCCTATTTCCGAGATGGCCTTGGCGTAAATCTGGTGAAAGGCAAAATGGACATTGACTATCAGGACTACCAGCCCTGTGCCGTTTTCATTAACGGTTCCTTTCATGGTATATACGAGTTGCGGGAGCGACTGGATGAGCAATATCTGGCAAGTAATCATGAGGTCAATGCCAACCAGGTTGATTATCTGGAAGACAGTCTCCATGTGGTATCCGGCGATCCGTATGCATTTGCCGCACTGATGGATTATGTGCAACAAAATGACCTGGCCGATCCCGCCATTTTCGCCAAAGTGGCCAGTCAGGTGGATGTGAATGAATTCTGCAACTACCTGATCCACAGGGCATTCATCGGGTATCAGATTGCCGATCTGAACAACCGGTATTGGCGAAACCGCGACACCAATGGTAAATGGCGCTGGATCGCGGCAGACATGGAACACGGTTTCGGGCAACTGGGAGGCGATGCTTATCAGGTAAATACCATTGGGAAATTAGCGGGTATATCCGGCAGCCTGCCGGAATGGGCCACCCTGCTGTTCAACCGGATGTTGCAAAACCCGGGGTTCCGGGATGAATTTATGCAGCGTTCTGCCGCATACCTGAATACCATTTACCGGCCAGACGTAACCATTGGGGTAGTAGACAGCCTGAAAAACCTTCTGCAAGCCCAAATGCCCCGGCATATTGGGCGCTGGCAAACACCGCCTTCCATGCAGGCCTGGCAAGGGAATGTAGCTCAGATCAAAACGTTTTTGACGCACCGACCCGCCTTTTACCGGAAACATCTGACAGAACTGTTTGGAAATCCGGACAGCGTGCAAGTTTCCATGCAAATAGCGGGGCAGGGCAAAG
Source organism: Saprospirales bacterium (assembly GCA_003448025.1). Taxonomy (GTDB): domain Bacteria; phylum Bacteroidota; class Bacteroidia; order Chitinophagales; family Saprospiraceae; genus M3007. The sequence continues at coordinate 2,005 of DLXL01000196.1, forward strand.
TAGTGATAAGTGGCGTACCGTTTACGCAAGCCATGAGCGGACCGTTTTTTAAACAGGCCGCCATCCGGCTGGAGGCCATACCAGCGCCTGGATTCCGGTTTGTGACCTGGCAGGGATTGAATACGACTGACGAAACCACCATATTCATTCCATCCGGCGACACCTCTTTTACGGCCGTTTTTGCACCGGTGAGCAATATCAGCATCATCCCCCCGATTATTGCTGCCGACACCCTTTTATCCGCCGCCGCCTCCCCCTGGTATGGGTTGGAGGATGTGGTGATTCTGCCAGGTGTTCGATTGACGGTAGAGGCAGGGGCTAACCTATTCATGACGGATGGTGTGTGCATCCATGTCAGGGGCGGGTTGCATTTGAATGGCGCTCCAGGTAATCGTATTAGCATGAGTCCGGATCCGTCGCCTGCTGCAAGGCGTTCCTTTTACGGTCAGGCCGGATTTTGGGGCAGCATCATGGCCGATGGTGCCACAGATAGCATTATCATCCAGTATGCCGATATCCGGGGAGGCAGTTTCGGCAGAGACAGAAGTCGGCATTTTTCCACCATCTCCACCTATAACAGCCCTTTGCTGGTAGAACACTCCACCATTACCGAAGGCAAAGCCCCGCTCATTTCCAGGGGCGGCAGCGCAATACTGCGTCATTCCGAGTTTCACACTTATGTGAGCTGCAACGGGTTTATCAGTCTGTACTTCATGGATGCGCCATTGATCGAACATTGTGTTTTCAAAGGCAACCGGGCCATCAACACCGATGCGATTGACCTGAAAGGCATTACCAACGGGATTGTGCGGCACAATGAGATATACGGTTTTTTAGGATCGAACTGCGACGGGATCGATCTGGGCATTTACACCCTGAATAATCTGTTGGAATACAATGTGATCCACGACTGCTCAGACAAAGGCATTTCCATCGGTTCGCAATCCAATGCGCTGATACGGCGCAACCTGATTTACGATTGTGATCTGGGGATAGCTATGAAAGACAGCCTTTCCGTTGCCTATATTGACCAAAACACCTTGTTCGGTCACCGCCATGCCGTGGCCTGTTATGAAAAAAGCACCTTGCGGGGCGGTGGAAAGGCGGTGGTAAAAAACAGCATTTTATCAGGATCTCTGGATCTCGACCTTTTTGCCGATGTCAAATCTGAGATCCAATTGAGTTATTCCTTGTCGGACCAGAAGCTATGGCCTGGAACAGGAAATTTGTTCGGTGATCCGGCCTTTGAATCGCCTTCCACCGGAGATTTTACCTTGAGGCCAACGTCGCCCTGTATCAATAGCGGCGACCCGTTTTCACCGCTTGATCCGGATGGCAGTACCGCCGATATGGGGGCCTATTATACCCATGCTGGCGCCTCCGGGCTTTCAGTAGTGATCAACGAATTCAACTACCACCCGCCGCCCAACCACTTCTGTGGCGATTGGGTGGAATTACACAACCGAAGCAATGTGTCCGTTTCCCTGAATGGCTGGCGGGTGGCACAGGGTTTGAACCAGTTTGTGCTGAACGAAACCGCCCATATTCCGGCAGGAGGTTATCTGGTGATCTGTCAGGATTCAACGCTTTTCCGACAGTTTTATCCTGTGGCAGTCCCAGTTTTGGGCAATATGCACTGGGAGTTAGACAACAAATCCGGCAAAATAGC
>DLXL01000248.1:0-1185 GCA_003448025.1 Saprospirales bacterium
TTTTTCCTTCAATGCCAATGCCCAAACAGCAAAAGAAGAAGCTTCCCTGCTCAAAATGTGGGATGACGTTTGGCAAGCTTATGAAACCGGAAACGAAGCCAAAATGTGGTCTTTTTACACTGAAAATGCCTGCGAAATCTATCCTGACGGGAGCAGCATTTGTGGTGCAAAAGCCATCAGGGAAGGTTATGAAATGTTCAAAACCATGATGGAAGGCAAGCCATCCTGGAGTATGACTAAACCAACGATTACTTTCCTTGGATCAGACGTAGCCCTTCTGATTAGCGATGTAACCAGCAATATTACATTAAAGGGCGGCCAGCAAATAGGCGGAAATTCAAAATTCGCTACAGTGGTACACAAGGTCAACGGTCAATGGCTGATTGCCTTCGACAGCCAGACCCCCGTGATTCCAATGGCTGATATGGGTAAATAATCAGACTACCAGACATTTGTATATTGGACCTTAGAAACGGTTGTTAAGTATTTGAAAACCAAACACTTGAACAAGCCCGTCTAAGGTCCAACATCCTAATATCCAGTAGTCTGGTTTTACTATCTGATCTCAATATCAATGGTCACTTCATTTAATCCCTCTTCATTTACCTCAATGGGATATTCTCCGGGTATTAAATGAACAGATTGTCCATCATATTCATCAAAAAGCATGGCACAAATAGCCGGATCCAGCACCACAACTGATGGGACGTTTACCCGTCTACGCATCGACTCGTAAGCTATTTCAGCGGCTTCAACATTGCCACCGGCAGATTCAAGTACTTCCTCAAAGGTTGGCCACTCCGATAATATCTGCATTTTCAGGTTCGCATCAGCATCCAGCTGGCAAACTACAATCGGGCCGGAATTATCATCCGGATCTGTAAGAGGCCAGGCAAGGCTATTGGGAAGATTCCACCACCAATATGGTTCTCCTTCAAATGAACCCCAACAATTCCAACCTAATCCATCGCAAAATCGGACATATTGGGAACCTACTAAGATCCAGTAATCTTCAAATCTTGTGGGAATTGGAGGGGTCCATCCATTCGGCTTTCGGTCAGTTGCAATCTGATCAGAAAGGGCCATGGGGCGGTCTGTCACTTTTTGACAGGCAAGCATCAGCAGGGGCATGGCTAATGCCACAACAGAGAATTTACGCATCATAATTTGTGAGGTTTTATAGCG
>DLXL01000248.1:1330-6117 GCA_003448025.1 Saprospirales bacterium
TTTACGCATCATAATTTGTGAGTGTTTATAGCGTTCAATAAAAGTCAGGACTTGCCAGCTTCCTGACAGTCGGCGCGCCTCGAAATAAATTTCTAATGCAAAGGAAAAGCCAGAATTTATATCCCGCAATCCACTTAAGTTACCTTTTTATTCTTGGCGTATACCCTCTTTTTCAATCTGCTCAATGATTTTGGCGTAATACCCAGGTAGGATGCAATATGTTGTTCGGCAATTCTGTTGATCAGGGCCGGATATTTTTGTTTAAAATTTTCATATCGTTGTTCCGGATTATCTAAAACGAAAGAGGAAATAACGTCATGAGCATTGGTGTATCGTTCCTCCAGAATTTTCCTCACTAATACATTCATTTCAGGCACATCAATATACAATTGCTGTAATTCATCAAAAGTAATTGCCAGCATGACCGTATCTTCTAGTGTCTCCAGAATTTGGTTACTTTTTCTTCGCATCATAAAACTTCCAAAAGCTGTGCAAAAAAGATTTTCATGAAAGAAAAAGCAATTTATTTCTAATTCGCCTTTTTGATAATACAACCTTAAGCAACCCTTAATGACAAAATACATATGATTACAAACTTGCCCAAGTTCCAGCAACCTTGTTTTCTTTGGAATTTGCAGTAATGAAGCATTGGACACAATGCGCATCAACGATGAGTCAGGTACTGGCAATATCTGCCGAAATACTGAAAATACAGATTGAATTTCGGAGGTATTCATAAGGTAGCTTATTTAGATCTCCCAAAGATTGTTACATTTTACCTAATTTTTTCTTCGATTTTCGTTAGGCTTCCTGCGAAAGTGGTTTGGAGCAGGAAAAGCTGCCTGTCTTTTGTCTTTCCAGGCGAATTTTGCATCCGAAATCGGGTATATTCGGCATCCCGGGCAGTCTGAACAACGAATACAGGCGAAAAAGGGGCGGTTTTACGGTCCAAACCACTTTCACAAGAAGTCTATAAAAAACCATCGTACTTGTGCTGCAGAAAATGCCACCTATCGCAACACCGTCACGTTCCCTTCATATCCCATTGTTACGCCATCCACAAATAATATATCTGCCCGCCACACAAATACCCCCGGCAAAACCCGATCGCCACGGAAGACACCATTCCATCCTGTAGATTCGTCATTGGCAGCACCAACATGGCGGTACACCAACTCACCCCAACGGGAATAAATCTCCAACCTTACCTCCTGCACTTCCGGTCCACCGAATACTGTGAAATAGTCGTTATCACCATCGTCGTTTGGAGAAAAAACATTGGGAATATACACATCGCGCACTTTTTGCACAAAAACGGTGATGCTATCTGTATCCGTACAGCCACCTGACGCCACTGCCGTGAGCGTGTATGTGGTGGTTTCGTATGGCGTTGCCACAGGTTCCGGACAATCATAACAGGAAAGACCAGGTTTGAGCGACCAGACAAAAGAGTCAAGCGGAGTATTTTGAACCAGTACCAGTTGAGTACTTTCAGCTAGATTAACTGACAGGTTTTGCCCTAATTCAATATCTGGAATAATAGGAGTCACGAGCGTGGCGGAAACGCTTGCTTCGCAACCATTGGCATCCTTCACCTTAAGTACATAATTGCCGCCTGATAATTGGGTGAATGCCGTTTGGCTCCCAAAATCGATCCCTGAAAGCGCAAAGGAATAGGGTAAAACTCCACCAAGAGCACTTTGAACAGATATTTCGCCGGTACTGGGCCCATCGCAACCCGGATTTTGAAATACTCCTTCCAGTGTCAACAACAGCGGCTCTCTCATGTCAATATTGCTAATCGCTGTACACCCGTGTGCATCCGTGACCGTGCAAGTATACATGCCGGCGCCTAAATTTTCGAGGTTGGGAGTGGTTGCAGCGTTACTCCAGGTATAACTGTATTGTGGAGCGCCGCCTGAAACAATGATGGAAGCGGTACCATTAAGTTTTCCTGCACATGAAATTTGATACCCGTTATAGTCCACTGTATTGATCTGAGCCACCAAAGCAGGGGGGTCAATGATATCCTGAAAAAATACTACATCATTCCCGAAATTGTCTTTTACAAATACAGAATAGTTTCCTGCAGGGAGATTGGGAATAGTCTGCAAAGCATTTAAAGTGACAACACTTCCGGTTCCGGACGGCCCGGCCCCTCCTATTTGTTCCCAAAAATAGGTAAGTGGAGGTGTGCCATTCGACACGGAAAACTGGAGCGAGCCACTGGACTCTCCCTGACAAACCACTGGATTCGACTGGACCTGTCCTTGTATTTCACATTGAATGACCTGCAAATTGAGATTCACTAGGCTGTCGCAGCCAATGGTTGTGGTTAATAATTGCTGAAATTGTCCTGACTGGAAAAAGGGTTGATTACCTACCCAGATGCTATCGCCGTCACAAAGTATAAGATTCAGGTTGGTGACAACCGGTTGCAGTACCGTCAGTTCAAGGCGAACCAGACTGTCACAACCTTCCGAGCCGGGAAAATGAAATTCATAGATACCTGTATTACAAAGCGTGGTATCGTTATAATCATAGCATTCGTTGGCACAAATGATAGTCTCAATAGTAGTTGCCGGAATGCTTTTTACATAAATATTTCGGCAGGCCGGAAAGGCGGTATCGCAGGTGTTGGAGGCCGTTACACAGAGTTGATTGAGGCCGGCTGTGAGAAAGTTAAGCGATACGGTGGTGTCGGTTTCAGAGGCGTAGGGCAATCCGTTAAGGGTCCAGTAAAAATGAGCCGCGCCAGGGGGCAAGCTTACGGTGTAATTTTCCGGGCTATTGGCACACACGGTTTCAGGGCCAATAATATTCCCTGAGTTTGCCAGGGGCATCACCTGGGTGGATCCATTCACTACTTTAATGGTATAATGGCATACATCATTTTGATTGCCATCCATCACGAAAAAGTAATACTGCCCCACTGTAAGCGGCACCGTATTGGTGAAATTCTGGGTAGTATTAGGCGGAATATCACCATCGCAATTGGAAACAGCCTGAAATGTCTGGCAATCCAGGCTCTTGTAAATTCCTACTTCAAGACCGCCATTGTTTTGACAATCAAATACTGTGACAGAAAGGGTTAGGTTGGTACTACCTGCAATGAAACCGATCCATTGCATGTGATGAACGGTGTTAGTGCAAAACCCGGGCGGCGCCTGACCCGTCACCCCTTCATCGTTGACTCCAGTGAACCCATTGATATCGCAAATGATACAGGCATCTGCACAAAAGGGGGTCATGGACGGATTGGGGCCACAAGGTTCAGGTTGGGCAAAAAGTGTTGAAAAAAACGCAAAGATCAGCGCAAACGAACACAGAAGTCTCTTCATGATTAGGCTGGTTACCAAATGTCAACTCAAAATACGCAAAAAAGTGGGATATCGTTGCGTATCTATATATGACAACTGCTCAGGAGAGACAAAATTCCAGTAACCTATCCCCGGTAAAAAGTCCATTTCCACATCTCCTTAAGCGTCACTTTCTTACCATACATCAGAATACCTACTCTATAGATCCTGCCGGCCAGCCAAACAAAGAATACGGCTGAACCTACTACCAGTAATAGTGAAGTGGCCACCTGCCACCAGGGCGGATTAAAGGCCAAACGGAAAGGCATCGCTACCGGAGAAAACAAAGGGAATATGGATGCAAATACCATCAATCCGCTATCCGGATTACGCCAACCGGCCATTGCAACGATGTAAAAAGCAAGGATCAGCGGCAACACAGCCGGCAAGGTCAGTGATTGACCCTCTCCCATATCGTCGCCCATAGCAGAGCCAACAGCCGCAAACATGGATGCATAAATGAAATAGCCCCCCAGGAAATAAATAATAAAAGCGCCGATCAGCAAGGGCCAGTTTTGCTTGCTTAGTTCGGCCATGAGGCGCATACCTGTATCCTGCATCATCTCCGGATCTACCGGAGCGCTCCCCTGTGTTAAAGGTGGCTCCACAGGTCCTACCCCCATCACCAGAGGCACTAAAAACGATACCGCACCGCTCAACACCACCCAGGCAACTACTTGTGTTAACCCGACCAAACCCGCTCCGATAATTTTACCCATCATCAGATCAAATGGCCGCACCGACGACATCATGACCTCCACAATCCGGTTGGTTTTTTCTTCCATCACAGAGCGCATCACCATCTGGCCGTACATTAGTACCATGAAAAACAACATGAACGTCATAATCCCTCCCACGGCAAGACCTACTCCGGCGGTATATTTGCTTTGGTCGTTTTCCTGATCGCTTTTGATCCCCTCCGGATCTATGGAAACATCAGACTCCAGCAATTTAAGTTTCTGAGCGTCCAACTTGAGTGAATCCATCTTAAACTCCTTGATTTTTCCGGCAACCTTTTTTTCAATCAGGCTGCTTTTTTCCGGAGCCAGTTTTTCATCAGAATAATAAAATACCGTATGGTCTTTTTGCTGAAAGTTGCCCAAAGCCGGAATACGTAAGATACCGTTTACCTGCTTTTCGTTCACTTCCGCTTTAAGTTGATCGAGGTTCTTACCTGCGGATGGAATAAAACGCACACCCTTTTCATCAGGAAGCGTACCTACCATGTTCGCTTCGTCAAGAACAGCTACTTTAATTTCATCCCCCCCCTGATAATTGGAAAGAAATACAATGACAAATAAATACACCGCCAGACCAACAGGCGCCAGCAACGTGCCAATGATGAAAGATTTTTTCCGGACGCGTGTCAGGTATTCGCGCTGTATGATGAGTGAAAGTTTGGACATAGAAAGAGATTGAAGGGTTTGA
>DLXL01000188.1 GCA_003448025.1 Saprospirales bacterium
CATAAGTGGTTGGGGCAGGGCAAAAATTCGGTATCCTGCCGTGTCCTGGTCTGTGAACCAACTCAACACCGGGTTTGGCAGCAGGTCAAATTTAGTTACACTTACCGGTTGTTGATCAACGCTCAGGCTGAATTTCTGGCCATCTGAAGCCAGGATGTGGAGTGAATCAATGCGTTGATCCGTTTTGTTCTTCACTTTGATTATGGCACGCATTTCAAGTCGCCTTTCCTCCGGATGCACATCGGCATATAAAAACAGACTGGTCACTTTGGGTTGGGCAATGCGTTCGTATTTTTTATAACGCTTTTCATAGTCTGCCTGCAGCTTTTTGCCCTCATCCGGTCCTCTGTATTTGTTTACCACACTGACATTGTAGTAGATAAATCCTCCGGACCCCAGCCATACAAGGGCAAGTGCCAACATACCCAACGAAAATTTGGTATTCCAGCGCTGTTTAAGCGCCTGCCATCTCGTTTTGAAACGCTGTTCTGATCCTCTGGACCATAACAAGGAAGCTAACAGCAATAAAATAAATCCAAAGGCTGTCCAGTATATATTGAACCAAAATAAAGGCTCCGCAAAATGCCCGAAGTCGTTCATATCTGAAATCAAATATCCCGGCTTATAGCTGTAAAGTGCCAGGTTATAGTTGAAGTTCATGAAACTTTGCAATATGAACATAGTAATCCAAACGCCTAATCCCACAAAGTGTCCGATGAATTTATTGTTGATCAGCGCATGAACAAAAAAGGCCAGAAGCGCCATTTGCAAATAATCCCAGAAAGTGATCAGATACAGATCGATGAGATAATAATGCAGTTTGATATGGAAGAATCCCCGTAATACCTGTACCGTCAATCCAACCAGCATGGGCACTGTTGCCAGCATCAGGCATATCCCTACAATAGCCAGGAATTTTGAACCCAGTTGAACCCAGTTGGGAACCGGAAGGGTATCTGCAATGTTTGCAAATCGGGTTGCTTTGTCGCGATGGACTGTTTCACCCGTGTAAAACATGATCAAAATGAATACAAACAAGCCGTAATTGTAGGTTTTAAACAACAGCATGTTCATGGTGACCGGGAGATCAGGAACGCCATATTGCAGATTTCCGATCCAATCATCCAAAAACAGGAATATGACAGCGCCAAGCATGATCGCAATGAAGTAGGCATCCCGCACAATGTTGCTGAATTCCAGCTTCCCAAGGTTAATCAGATTACTCCAAAGCGTTTTTTGGGTAAACTGCCGAAGGGAAAGGGGGAGTGCAACGCGGTTTGGTGCAGGAGCTTTTTCATCCTTACGCACTTTTCTTCCACTGGGCCTGTCTGTTGCAAATTTTTGCAGACTGAAACGGGTGTAAACCACCACCAGCAGCAATAATCCGATACCCATCCAGATCAGTCTGTTCCATAACAGGTTGCCGGCAAACGGCAATAACTGCGTATTCTGTTCGGCAGGCGTCAGGTATTTGGTAGCATTGGTATAGGTATTGAGGGCAAAAGGATCTAATAAATCCACCAGATCCCTGTTTTCCAGATCCCGAACTAAAAAGTTGGAAAGCAGGTAAAGGATAAAAAGCAAAATGGATGCTGAATATAGCACACGGTTGCTTCTGGTGAGGGCTACCAATCCAAAAAAGATGGCGCTCGTGAACAGAAGACTGGGTAAGAATATCGTCAGGAATGGCCAGAAATAGAATTGGAATACATTTGGCCCGAAACGTTCAGGCTTTTCCCAGTCAAAGGCCGGCCCCAGCCAGGTACCCAAAACATACCCAACCAATGCTCCGGTGCTTATTCCCAGCAATATGAGAAAGGAACCCCAGAACCGGCCCCAGTAATAGGCGCCACGGGTAATAGGCGTGGCCAGCAAATACTCTCGCGTTTGATGCTCGATATCGCGGTATAAGGGAACCCCCATGACTGCCGAGCTGATCAGTACACAATAAATGCCCAGAATGGTCATGTACAAGCCTATGGTTGTCGGCGCATTGTAATAAACTTTTTCACTGATACCGAGGCCTCCATTGGCTATGATAAGCGCGGGTAAGGCCAGCAATACCGCAAAGTAAATATAGGTGGCAGGCCTGCGAAGCCTGTATTTGATTTCAAAAGAAAAAACAGACCAAAACATAGGAATCAGGTTTAGAGGAAGACGAGGTCCATTTTCTCAGATATGGCACGGAAGTACACGTCTTCCAGGGTTGGTTTTGCTGGCGCAAAGCCATTGCCAGGGTTTTCATCCGATGCTACACGGATGTACAGCATACCCTCACTCAGGTTGGTGGCTATGACCCGATACTGCTCCCGGTAAGCGTCCATCTCTTGCTTGGGGATAGATTTAGCCCATACCTTGCCATCCATCATATGAATGGCTTCATGGGGAGTACCAACATACATCACCTCTCCTCCGCAAATAATAGCGAATCGCTTGCAAAGGGTTTGTACGTCTTCCACGATATGGGTACTGAGGATTACGATAGTGCTTTCACCGATCTCACTCAACAGATTGTAAAATCGGTTGCGTTCTGCGGGGTCCAAACCTGCAGTAGGCTCATCCACGATCAGAAGTTTTGGGTTGCCCAGTAATGCCTGAGCAATGCCGAACCGCTGTTTCATTCCACCGGAGTAAGTACCCAGGGAGCGTTTTCTGGCATCCCAAAGATTTACTTTTTGCAGGAGCGCCTCAACAGCATGCTTGCGCTCACTATTATCAGCAATGCCTTTCAACCGGGCAATGTGATCCAGCATAACTTCTGCACTGATTCTGGGATATACCCCAAACTCCTGTGGCAGATAACCCAATTGCCTTCTGACGGCATTGTGCTCTTTCAGAACGTCCAGATCGCCCAGCCGGATGGAGCCGCTTGAGGCATCCTGCAATGTGGCGATGGTACGCATAAGCGTTGATTTGCCAGCCCCGTTGGGGCCAAGGAGTCCAAACATGCCTTGCGGAATGGTGAGCGAAACACCATTCAATGCATGTACGCCGTTTCCATAGGTTTTGCTGAGGTTTTCAATGATCAGTTCCATAATTGTAAAAATGAGCCAATGGTTATTGTCTGATATTATTTTTCATTTGGTCAATAGAGGATTGGGCCAAAAGTAAAACTAATGGCCAATAAAAATGAGAAATATTCAAATAGGAAATTGGGTGTCGTCTGAAAATATTAGCCCTGGATGATTGCCCAATACAAAGGAAGGCCAATGGTAATATTGAATGGGAAAGTGACGCCAAGTGCCATTGGAATATATAAACCAGGGTCCGCTTTAGGCACGGCAAACCTCATAGCTGCAGGCACGGCAATGTAGGAAGCACTGGCGGCAAGTACACTTAACATGAAACGGTTACCGGGTTCAAATCCAAATACACCACTTAACCAGGCTGCAGCCAGGCCATTTAACAGCGGGATAATCAAGCCAAAAGCAGTTACGAACATTCCATAGCTTAGAAATGCTTTGAAGCGACGTGCGGCCAACATGCCCATATCAAGGAGAAAAACAGCCAGAAATCCCTTGAAAATATCGGATGTGAAGGGCTTAATTCCTTCTGCTTGTTTACTATCCGCTACCAAACCGATGATTAATGAGCCCATAACCATCAAAACGGAGCCATTAGTGAGGGACTCTCTTACCCATTTCCAAATGTGGCCTTTGGTTGGATTTTCGGGATCATGTGGCGCATACCGACCAATTAATAACAATCCTATGATAATTGCAGGAGCTTCCATCAGGGCCATTGCAGCTACGGTATGTCCACCATAATGGATTTTAAGATTGTCGAGGAAAGCTGCTGCTGAAATAAAGGTGACGGCACTTACTGAACCATATGTGGCTGCAACTGCTCCCGCATCATAAATACTAAGCTTGCGTTTTAACAGGAAAAACGAATAAACAGGAATGATAACAGCCATGCCCATTGCGAAGGCAAGGGTTGAAAACAATTCAAGATCAAAAGCTTCATGAGCCAACTCCTGACCTCCACGAAAGCCAATAGAAAAGAGCAAATAAAGGGAGATGAATTTAACGGAACCAGGAGGAACCTCCAAATCACTTTTTAACATTGCCGCAGCTACTCCAAGAATGAAAAAGAGTAAGGTGGGGTTGGTAAGATTTGAAATAAGTATGCTGTTATCCATGATGAAATTTGATGCAAAAAAACAATACTTACAATAAATGGTTATTAGAATCATGTCAAAACAGCCATACTGCTGGATATTTTGCTTTAAAAGAATCATGTTTTATTCTTAACGCAGAGGCGGAGAGCGTTTGACAATCAATTTTTACACCTCTGCGTCTCTACGCCTCTGCGGTAAAAATTACTTTTGAAACAGCCTCTTTTAAACCAAAATGTCCAGTACTAAGCAAAACAGCAAATCTGGTGGAGCAGGATTCTTTTTGTCCATATTTTACTTCATGCCTTTTAGGTCGGATTGCCCATTTGAACATATATTATCTTTGCTCCGGATGAGAAAGAAATGTAGTTACACACTCGTTTTTATTGGATTACTGTTGCACGGAAACGCCATTTCTCAAGCGCTGACTTTTGTGAAAGGAGCGTATTTGGTTTCATTATCTCCAGGAATAGATATCCCCGCTTTCTATGACGAGTCAGGTAAAAAACTTCAGTCGAGTAAAGTGGCTGACATGATGAATATCTGGTTGGTTCAAATTCCTGACAAGCCTGCTCCCGAAGCCCTTGTTTTTTTGCGCAGACAGCCAGGTGTACGTAATGCACAGTTAAATCACATAGTCGAACAAAGGACCCATTTGGAGGCCATTCCAAACGATCCCCTGTTTGAAAAACAATGGCATTTGCTTAACGATGGCTCTACGGGCGGACTTGCAGATGCCGATCTGGATGCTGAGCTGGCCTGGGACCTGAGCACAGGTGGTTTGACAGCCGCCGGCGACACGATTGTTCTGGCAGTAATTGATGGAGGGATAGATGCTGATCATCCGGATCTAATGTCCAGGCTATGGCATAATTGGCTGGAAATACCTGATAATGGCCTCGATGATGACCAAAATGGTTTTATTGATGATCACCGGGGCTGGAATGTGTTTTCTGATAATGACGATATTGAAGGTGTGATTACCACCCATGGTACTCCTGTGAGCGGATTACTAGGCGCTGCCGGTAATAATGGCCTTGGCGTAAGCGGTGTAAACTGGAATAGTCAGATGATGTTTGTGTCGGCGCCTGGAACGGAGGCTGAGATCCTGGCAGCATATGATTATGTCTGGAAAATGCGTACCTTATACAACGACACAGATGGCGAAAAAGGAGCATTTGTGGTTGCGGTTAACTGCTCCTGGGGCATAAACTTCGGTCAACCTGCCGAATCTCCCCTTTGGTGCGAAGCTTTTGATATACTGGGCGAAGCTGGAATACTGAGTGTTGCCGCCACAGCTAATCTGCCCGTAAATGTAGACGAAGCGGGGGATTTGCCAACTACCTGTCCGAGTATCTATCTGTTAAGTGTAACCAGCTTAAACCGATGGGATAACAAAGCCGAAAATGCTGCCTGGGGGCCAGAAAACGTTGATATTGGCGCCTATGGCCATGAGGTGTTCTCTACTGCTACTGGCAACAATTACAGTGTTTTCTCCGGCACTTCTTTTGCAGCGCCTCAGGTAACCGGCGCAGTTGGGCTGTTGTATGCCATGGACTGCCCCAATCTGATAACCACAGCTAAAACCAACCCTTCAGGAGCAGCATATTGGTCTAAATCAATGATCCTGGATGCCCATACTCCGAATGAGGATATGCAAGACAAGACAGTTTCCGGGGGGCGATTAAATCTCTATCAAGCATTGGACCTGTATCAAGGTAATTGCAGTGACTGTCCTATGCCATTTGCATTAAAAATATTGGAAGGAACGGATACCTCTGCTATGTTGGGGTGGATTGAACCTGTTAACGTTGGTAAGGTGAATCTGAGGTGGAGAAGGGTAGGGCAGAGTACCTGGAATATGCTTCAACAGGTTTCTGAGCCTTTTCAGCTCGCAGGGTTGTGGGCATGTACGGCCTATGAATTTGAAATGCAGTCTATTTGTTCCGATAGCATGGTAAGTGGCTGGTCAGCGCCTTTTGTTTTTGAAACAAAAGGATGTTGTGCAGCGCCTGCATTTATCTGGACCGAGCAAATTGGTGAGGAAACCGTAACCATTGCCTGGCCACCAGATATATTCAATAATACGTTCAGGATCAGGCTGGAATCGGTTAATGGTTCCGGTGGTCAATTAATTGAAGCAGATTCTAATGTTTGGGTCTTTGAAAACCTCCTTCCATGTACGGAATATATCGTTAAGGTTCAAACCAGATGTGAAGATTGGCTGACAGCTTTTTCACAACCTTTTTCTTTTAAAACCAAAGGATGTGGCGCCTGCAATGAGATTTCTTATTGCAGTGTAAACGGGATAAGTGCTACTCAGGAATGGATCAGTTCCGTGCAGTTAGGATCATGGATACATGAATCAGGATCAGGGGGTAATGGATATCAAAATTTTTCCAACAGCCAAATTGTTGCTCCGGTATTGGTTGCCCATTCGACCGTGCCAATAACCATTACCAATGGTTATTTCGGTACATCATCGAAGCATTATTACCGCGTCTTTATTGATTATAATCAGGATGGTGAATTTATGGACGAAGTTGAACAAGCCTATGATCCTGGTTTTGCTTTTGAAGGACCGGCCTCCGGACAGATAATAGTACCTGATTTTGAACAGGAAGGATTAACCCGCATGCGGGTTATGATGCAATATAGCACGCCAAACGATCCTCCTCCCTCTCCATGTGAGCCATTTGATTTTGGACAAGTTGAAGACTATTGTATTTGGCTTCAAAAAAGCTCCTTAAGCTCGGAAAATCAGCATACTTTTCAAGGGTTAAAGATATTTCCGGTGCCGGCTACCGACTGGCTGCTGGTAGAATGGCCAGACGGGCCAGGGATGCAGGAAGATGTCACGCTTCGGATAATGGATATTGCCGGCCGCGAGGTAGAGGCGTCCAGGGTTTTGCCTATGGATTGCAGGTATAAACAACATACAGCCTTATGGCATCCAGGCATTTACATCATGGAGATTCGCAGTGGTAAAAAATGCCTTGTTACAAAAATTATAAAGCAATAAAAAAAGCAGGACGACAGTTCGTCGCCCTGCTATGCAATTTAACCAATCCCGTCTTTCTGTATTGTTGCAATCTGCTGTTAGCAGTTTTTTTTCATATACAAAGGTGGCCCAGATTACCCTGTGGGTGCCAGCGTGAAATGACGTGTTTTCTTCAATCAGGTATTTTTACGGGGGGCAAGGCAGACTTTAGACCTCATATTTGCTGGAGAATTTAACTATTTAGAGTCAATTCTGGCAAAATGACTTCATTCATTAGTCGTCTATTGTTTCAGCCGATTGAAGATTGATACCTTTACCCCTTCTTTTACTCCACTTGGATATGTTATTATTTGGCTTGACCTTCCTTATACTAATCGCATTGTTTCTCATTTGGATGATTGTTCAACAAAGGGGAAAATTAAACCTACAAGCCAGACAGCTTGGAGAAAATGCCAGGGAATTGAAACATCAGCATGACCTTTGGGAAGGGAATTTGCTTGCACAGGAAAATGAACGTCAACGTATTGCAGCTCAGTTGCACGACGATGTATGCACCAAATTGGGTGTTTTGCATCTCACATTTCATCGTTTACGCCGTATGTCGCCAGATCAGGAAGAATATGCAGAAATGTGCACCGAAATCAATGATTTGATCGGTGAAACGCTGGGGATTACCCGGAAAATTTCTCATGATCTGGTTCCGCCGACGCTCGAAGGATTTGGTCTGATTGAGGCGCTGGAAGAACTATGCGAACAGATCAGAAATACCGGAACAGCTGATGTCCGTTTACAACATAATCTTGGAAGAAATGACCTTGGAGATGTTAACACAGAGTTGAATCTTTTCAGGATCGTCCAGGAGTTGACCAATAATACCCTTAAGCACGCAGAGGCTAGCTTCATTACCATTGAGCTTCAAAAAGAGGAAGGTGTTGTCCTTTTTAATTATTGTGATAATGGAATAGGCTATGACCAGGATAATGAAACGGCGAAGGGGTTGGGATTAAAAAATATATTTAACCGGGCCAGAATGATCGGAGCCAAAGTTGAAATCAGTACAGCTCCTGATCAGGGCTTTGAAATTCGATTTGCCATTCCTGTTTCCAAGGATTAACTGAGTAAAACAAATGACTAAGATACCTAAAATTTTAATAGCCATTGCCGATGATGAGGCTCTGTTTCGGAAAGGCATGCGATTGATTCTGGAAGACTATCCGGATATGGAGGTTATGCTGGAGGCCGAGAATGGGGAATCCTTACTGCAAAACATTCGGCAATCTGCAGAGCTGCCGGATGTACTCTTGCTGGATTTGAAAATGCCTGGAATGACCGGGATTGAAGCGGCGGAAATTATTCGGCAGGAATTTCCTTCCATATCTATCGTGGTGGTATCTTCCCATATATCCAAAGCATTCATTTTGAACATGATAGAAATCGGTGCGGCCGCATATCTTGGAAAAAATGCCGATCCCGATGAGGTGGTGGAAACGATTCGTATGGTTTGTGAAAAAGGCTTCTTTTATAATCAAATGGTGATGGAGGTCATACGTGATAATATGACTGGCAGAAATCCAATCAAACCTCAAAGAAGTTTTGATGTAGAATTAACTATCAGAGAAAAAGAGGTGCTTCAATTGATTTGTCAGGAATTGACCACTCAGGAAATCGGAGAAAAGTTGTTTATCAGTAACCGAACGGTTGAAGGTCACCGGAATAACATGTTAGCAAAGCTTGGATGTCGGAATACCGCAGGCCTGGTGGTGTATGCCATCCGAAATGGCCTGGTTGAATTAAAATAAAAAATCCCCCGATGATCTTCCAATCATCGGGGGGACTTCCTGTCGTATATCTATTGATGACGTTAATGCTGTATCAATAATCGTTTAACGGAACGTAGCGGGGCTGAGGTACATTCGAGTAAATAAAGCCCGGAAGGTACTTTTCGTACATCGAGATACATACTATTTCTGCCTTTTAAGCCAGTTCGATGTTCTTCCAGAATTAACCGTCCCGTTATATCGTGGATATTTAATCGGAACATTTGTTCATCCGGAAGTTCAAAGTCTACCCACAGTGCGCCTGATGTCGGATTGGGATAAACATTCAGCTGAAGGGCGTCAGACTCACTGTTTGTTACGTTAACAATGCTATCTTCTTCATCTCTTACCGGACTATTCTGATTTACCGTTACTACCGAAACGCAGGTTGCTGTATTGCCGCTCCAGTCGCTTACGGTTATGACCAGATTATAAATGCCTGCCGAATTGTAAGTTTTGGCTGCAGGGAGGTACCCGGTTACAGAGCAGTTGTCAAAACTTGAATCTGCCAGTATGGATGGATAAACGGTGACGTTGCCGTTGGAACCCAGGGTTACAACAGTATTCTTACATATCGGAGTTGGAGCAATGTTGTCTTTCACTGTAACCAATGCTGAGCAGGTTGAGGTGTTCCCGGAGGGGTCTTTTACCGTCAGCAAATTATTTACAGGAGCGCCAATATCACTGCAGTTGTAATCCGTTTGCAACAGAGATCTGGTACTAATGCTGCAGTTGTCGGTACTGCCATTGTCCAAATCAATTGCGTTTATGCTTTTCTTACCCACGTCATTCAGGAAAATCGTAATGTTTTTACACAATGCGGTTGGAGCAGTTACGTCTCTAACAGTTACCCTTGCAGTGCAGGTTCTGGTATTGCCTCCGGCATCGGTTACTGTCAATGTTACCACATTTACGCCCAGTTGATTACAGTTGAAGGTATTGGGCGCAAGGCTAAGTGTAAAACTACAGTTATCACTGCTGCCATTGTTAATGGCACTTGGAGCTACCGTTACGGTGCCATTCGCGCCCAGATTAGCAATGGTATTTTTGCACAGTGCAACCGGCAGAATCAAATCCCGAACTGTAACAATAGCTGTGCAGGATCCAGCATTATTGCTCTGATCGCGACCGGAAAGCGTAACCGTGTTGTCGCCAATATCAGCACAAGTGAACTGGGTTTTGCTAAGGTTAAAGACTACAATAGTACAATTGTCAAAACTTCCATTGTTCACATCTGCAACGGTAAGTGTAGCCTGACCCTGGGCATTCAGATTTAATGTTGCATTTCGGCACAACATGGTTGGCGGGATGTTGTCTATCACTGTAACCGTTGCCTGACAGGTCGCGGTGTTGCCACTCTGGTCTGTACCGGTTAGCGTTACCGTATTTGCCCCTAAATTACTACAAGTAAAGAAGTTGGGTGTAAGGGAGAGGTTGGTCAATGTACAGTTGTCAGTACTTCCGTTGTTGATATCAGCGGTAGATACGGAAGCTGAACCGGCAGCATTCAAGGCCACCGTATGATTTTTACACATCATAGTGGGTGGAATCTGATCAACAACCGTTACTGTCGCATTACAGGAGGAGGTATTGCCATTGCCATCATTAACCGTTAGTACCACCACATTTGCCCCTAACTGACTGCAATTAAAGGTATTCGGTACCACGGAAACCAAATTGACAACACCACAATTGTCTGATCCGCTTCCATACACGTCACTTGGCAAAACCGTCACCATCCCTGCGGCATTCAAGGCCGCTGTGAATGGCTTACACACAACTACCGGTGGAGTAACATCTTTAAGGGTTACCGTAAACGTGCAGAATTGGGTGTTTCCGTTGCCGTCATCAGCTGTAAGCGTTACCACCTCCACATCATTGTGACCGCTCAATACGGTACTTGCCGCCGGGCTTTGTGTCACCGTAGGATTAGGATTACAGTTATCGCTAACAGAAACCGCTGAGTAAGCGCCCAACAAACTGCTGCAGTTGGCGTCTGCATTCAAGGTTACATTTGGCGGACAAGTAATAGTAGGCTTCGTAACATCTTTCAATGTAACGGTCAGGCTACATGAAGCCGTATTACCATTTCCATCGTTGGCTGTAAGTGTAACCACCTCAAAGTCATTGTGTCCGATCAATACCGTACCTGGTACCGGACTTTGTGTAACAGTAGGATTGGCGTTACAATTATCGCTGACAGATACCGGATTGCGTACGCCAACCAAGCCAGAGCAATTGGCATCCGCATTTACTGTTGCATCCGGTGGACAAACGATAGAAGGTGGGGTAACATCCTTCAGGGTTACGGTAAAACTACAACTGTTCGAGTTTCCATTGCCATCGTTAGCCGTAAGCGTAACGGTTTCTACATCGTTGTGTCCGGTTAACACCGTGTTTGCTGCCGGACTTTGGGTAACGGTTGGGTTGGCATTGCAATTGTCGCTCACCGAAACCGGATTGTAAGTGCCTAACAAGCTGCTGCAATTAGCGTCAGCGTTAAGGGTTTGAGGTCCAGGGCAAGTGATAGTGGGTTTGGTTACATCCTTCAGGGTCACCGTGAAATTACAAGTATTGGTATTCCCATTGCCATCGTCGGCCGTAAGTGTAACTGTTTCTACATCATTGTGTCCACTTAACACAGTACCTGCTGCCGGGCTTTGGCTGAAGCTTGGATTGGCAGCGCAGTTGTCGGCAAGTTGAGTGGGCATATAGCTGCCAAGACTGCCGTTGCAATTCGCGTCCGCTTCAATGGTAGTATTACCCGGGCAGATAATAGTGGGCGGGGTCACGTCTTTAAGTGTAACGGTAAAAGAGCAATCGCTGGAATTGCCGTTGCCATCATTAGCGGTTAAGGTCACCGTTTCTACGTCATTGTGGCCGCTCAGCGCAGTTGAAGCCAACGGACTTTGGGTAAAGCTTGGATTGACAGCGCAATTATCGCTTAATGAAGCGGGCGACCAGGAGCCCACAACCCCGTTACAGTTGGCGTCTGCCGCCACAGTCTGGTTGGGTGGACAACTCAGCAACGGAGGGGTAACATCTTTTAAGGTAAGGGTAAAGTTGCAGGAACTATTGTTACCATTGCCATCGTTGGCCGTAAGTGTGATGGTTTCCACATCGTTATGGCCACTCAAAATAGTATTTGCTGCCGGCGTTTGAGTCACTGACGGAGAAGGATTGCAATTATCACTTACCGACAAGGGAGCCCAGGTGCCCACCTGTCCGCTGCACTGGCCATCTGCGGCCAGAGTTGTATTGGCCGGACAGGTAATAGTTGGAGGAATGGCATCCGCTACAGATGCTGTTACTGTGGCCGAGTTGACACATCCGTTATCATTAACGGTTACGGAATACGTGCCGCTTGCCGCCGGGGTGGCATTCGGGATAGTTGGGTTAACAGCGCCTGATGTAAAATTATTAGGCCCAACCCATGAATAGGTTACACCACTGCCACTGGGGCCACCTGAATTCAATTGCAGGGTAGCGCCGGGGCAAACCGGACTATTGGTTGTAGGTGCAAGTGCCGGACCAAATACGCTTACATTGACCGAAGCAGTTCCTTTGCAATTCTTGGTATCTGTAACGGTTACCGTATAGATACCTGCGCCGTTCAGGAATACAATAAATGGAGTTGGGTCTTCCATATTAGAAGAATATCCGTTAGGGCCTGACCAGGAGAATGCATTATATGGAGGTGATCCAGCATTTGGGGTTGAAGTCAGGACCAATTGATTTCCTGCACAAATCGGACTATTGCTGGCAGCTGAAATGGTTGGAGCATTATTGGTTGAAATCGACAAGGTGGTTGAAGATGTTCCGGTGCACCCGGCATTGTCCGTTACTGTAACGGTGTAGGTGCCTGCATGAACCAATGCAATGTTGTTAATCTTTGGATTCTCTAAGCCAGAAGAAAAACTATTTGGTCCTGCCCAGTTGAAACTGGTATAGTTTCCGGATCCGCCGGATGGATTTGTTTTCAAATCCAGGGTTGCACCCAGGCATAGCGGGCCGTTATTGGTGGCCAAGGCAATTGGTTTTGGGTTTACTACCAGGTTAGTAGTGGCAGTAGCGGTGCAGCCTTTTGAATCGGTCACTTTTACGGTATAAATGCCCGAGGAAGCCACGGTGCCGGTAAATGGAGCAGGATCTTCGGCGGAAGCACCAAAGAAGTCGGGGCCTGTCCAGCTAAAGGTGTAACCAGGAGTGCCTCCGGAAGGGGAGGAAGTTAACACTACCTGAGCGCCAGAGCAGATAGGGCCGTTATTCTGTGCGGTGATGGATGGATTCGGATGAATGGTAACAGAAACACTGGCTGTTGATACACAACCCAATGCATCTGTAACACTCACGGTATAAGTACCCGCAGCCTGCATATTAGCTACAAATGGCGCCGGATCTTCTACATTGGCACTATAGTTATTCGGGCCTGCCCACGCAAAAGCAGTATAAGGTAACGCGCCGCCAATTGGAGCAGAGGTAAGGGTAATCGTTCCGCCATCACAAACTGCTCCGCTTACACTTGCCGTAATCGTTGGACATGCTACCACTGAGACGCTGGTGGTTGCAGTGCTGGTACAACCATTGCCATCTGTAAGTGTAACGCTGTAAACGCCGGCTGCTGCCATAGTGGCCGGAAAGCCTGCAGGTTGTGCATCACTAGAACTGTAGCTGTTTGGGCCAGACCATACATAGGTGTAGCCAGATCCAGACCCGCCACTTGCAGTTGAACTCAATTGAATGGTTCCTCCCTCACTCACCGGGCTATTGCTTGAAGCGGTGATTATTGGAAGGGCATGAACAGTTACCGAGGTGGTATTGGAACCGCTACATCCGGCATTGTCCGTTACGGTAACCGAATAGGTTCCTGCAGCAGCCAGGGTGGCAATAAATGGCGCCGGGTTTTGACTGGTGGAGCCAAATCTGTTCGGACCAGCCCAAAGGAAAGTGTATCCCTGGCCAGATCCACCGGTTGGGGTACTGTTCAACGTCAGGTTAGCGCCGGAACAAACAGGACTGTTACTTCCTGCGGTGATGGTAGGCGCCGGGTTGGAGGAAACACTAATGCTGACCGTGCCTGAAGCAGTACAGCCAGGGGTATCTGTTACTACTACGGTGTAAGTCCCGCCAGAGTTGGCTGTTGCCGGAAAAGCTGTTGGATCTTCCAGATTGGATTGGTAATTATCTGGTCCGGTCCAGGAAAAACTTGCATAAGGCGGGGTTCCTCCTGTTGGCGTGGAGTTCAGGGTAATGTTGGAGCCCAGGCATACTACCCCTATATTACCGCTGGCGCTAATGGTTGGCGGTGGAGCTATAACTATACTTGCCGTGGCGGTGCAGGAACCCGTGCTGGTTCCGGTTACGGTGTAAGTACCCGGAGTGGTTACTGTGATTTGGGGTTGCGTAGATCCGGTACTCCAAACATAGCTTACAGCGCCGGAGGCAGTCAGGTTTACGCTTGCATTGGTACAAATCAGATTGGTGCCTCCATTGATACTTACGGCAAATGGTTCATTGGCCTGATTAGTCACCGTGACAACCAAAGTGATCACATCCGACTGATTTCCTGCATTGGTAACCTTAATGTTTACCACATATTGGTTGTTGACATCGGCATCCTGAGGGTTCTCAAAGTCCGGAGAAAAACCTGCAGCCCAACTCAGCACACCATTTTGGGTATTGATACTGAATTTACCTGCGTCAGCGCCACCATCCAGGGCATAAGTGAGGCCGTTACCTTCGCTGTTGTTAGGGTCGGATGTTTGGGTATCATACAGTACATAACAGGCGTTTTCCTCAAAATTCACCGTTGTGGGCGAGGTAATATTAGGCCTGATATCGGTTTGAATGCTAAAAATGACCTGGTGTGTATCTCTGCGGATATCCGGATAGTCACAATCAATAGCAATGAAGTCTACCGGAAAATTGCCTGTCCAGCTTGGATCATCAATGCTTACTTGCACCACATTTCCCGGACCAATACTAGGTACCAAAGGGGAAAGCTGGAGCAGATACGGATTGGAAACTGTACCAATGGAACCACCAGCCACAAAAGTCAGGTTGGAACTTTCTTCATACAGATATTGATTGCTGGCATCATAAAACTCAAAACTGATATTTCCAGCTCCTACATTTTTCAGGCTGAGTTGATACGTCACATTGGGAGGTGTTCCAGTGGCTGTTGCCCAGGCAGCCCGTGTGCCATTTACATAGGCAGCTAATTTGGAGCCTCCGCCGGCCAGTTGAATGTCGACAAACAAGGGCCGTGCAATGATAGTCATGGGCTGATTTCCAGGCGTAATGGCTGGCCAGGCAGGATCGGGGGTAGTACCATCAAACGGATAAACCGCTAAATCGTATTCAATACAATCACCGTTGAAATTCAGGTAATCATCCAGATCAAAATCTGTGAAGTCATCCCCCTGGAAAATGGTCTGATCCGGAATGTCTTGCCATTCCGGCGCACCATAATCCGGCAGCACGGTAAACCACCCTGTGATGGTATCCGCCAATTGGTTTGGTGTGTTTTCCGTGACAATAATGCGTACGGAGTCCGTTCCGATCCATTGATTGGATACTGGCGTTACGGTCATCACCCCATTTATTAAAGTCACAGTGAGGTTTGGCCCCGGTTGTGCGCTCCAGATAACCGGATCGCCGTCCAGACTGAACAGGTAATCATTCAGGTCTACGGACTCGAACGGTATGTTTACCAGGGTGGTGTCTGCCAACAAAGGCTCCAGTTCCGGAGGAAAATCAGCATTTGGGTCAATATTGATCCAGAAAGGCAGCTCAGATGTGCCGATAGAACCATTATGCACAAAGGTGACCTCCTCAAAAGCCGGGTAAATAGCATCATCAGGTTGGTAATACACTTTAAAGTTCACGGTTTCTCCGAAATACTGATTGGAAAAATACGTGATGAAATAATATGCATCTGCGCCGAAGAAAAGCGGTGTCGCTACCCCTCGCAGTTCATTACCAACAAATGCACCAAGCAGATTGCCGGCCTGATTAGCCGGATTGCCCACGTAATTTACCCGGATTACGGCATTCATATTGAATTCGTAATCAGCAGGATCTACTGACCAGTTGGGCGGTGGCTGGATGGTTGGATTGGCGTTTGCTGCGTGCACGCACAATATCAGGCATGCGAACAGATAAAACTGAAAACGCCGTTTGGAAATATATAGCCGATTCATTGTTGTTAAGTTTAAGGTCTTATTGCAAAACAATTTTCTTCACGACACTTCCCGATTCTGTTTGTAGCCGAACAAAGTACACGCCTTTTGCCAGCGCTGCGCCTTGTTCAGACTGTGCCTTCCAGGAAAGGGAGTTGATACCCTCTTTGCCTGAGGTATTGATTTCAGCCACTTGTTTACCGCTCATGTCTGTAACGGTAATGCGCAAGTCCTGACTTTTTAGCAACGCAAATCGTAAAGTAGTTTCCTGCTGGAACGGATTGGGTTGCACATCAAAAGATTGGACAGCCGAGATTTCCTCGGTGCCGCTGCTCAGTAATGTGAAGGGCAACGGAGCATCTATGCTTCCCTGATGCCATTCGGGCGAGAAGAACATGACTTCCTTGAGTTCCTGAATACCGCCGGTGCTGCTGTCAAACAATTGATAGCGGATCTGCTCCCCGGCTGAGTTGGCATATACCGTAAGGAAGAACAGATAAGATTGCAGAGGTGGAATATAAATGGCTGTGGAAGAGCCCCGTACCTGAGCGTTGGCAAATGCGCCAAGTTCCATGGTAGCAGTCGTTGCATTTTGCTCATTCACCTTCAACATACCTATCAGCGTCATGCTATGCTCAAACTGCGTCGGATCTACGGTCCAGAAGTTTTGACCGGGTGCTTCACCTGGCCCCCGGTCTCCGCTTCCAGGTTTGCCTTTATAATCAGCTCCTCCATTCGTTAATTGGCTGGACAATGGAGGATAGATCAATGTGCCAGGTGCAGAAACCTTCAGTTGATATCCATTTGGTGGACTCATGTACCCCAGGTTTCCGATCCAGCCAAATGTTGGGTTGATATATTGAGCAAAAGAAATTTGGCTCTTAATCAAATCACCTGTTTGGGCAGATACAGACGACAAGGCTTCATTTACCGGAAGTGAGTAGTTTGGAATATAGCTGATCCAGTTCCAGCCTGGTACCACTTGTATAGGTGTATTTGCCGGATCCAGAACACTTCCCTGCATCATAAGGGTATCAGCGATATTAGCCCTGTAGACATACATGGATGTGTTTCCAAGGTTTTGCAGTGTGCCCAACCAGCCGCCACCATTAAAATAGGTAGAGAACTGGTTTTGACTCTTCATCAAATCGTTCTGCGGATGACTTAAAGATGCCAGGGCCTCATTGATGTCTGAGTCAGGGAAACCGAGGTTGAAGGAAAGCCAGTTCCATCCAAAGCCGAGAGGCACTTCCCGAAGTACTAAGTTGAAGGTGTGAATCACCTGTGGGTTCAATGGATCGCCTATAACATCATCCGGTTGGAATAAGAAATCATCCTCCAATACAGCATAACGAAGACAGGCAGATGCGTCCCAGATTTCTAACCGAATTGGTTGTAGCACATGGTTCGGATTGCCGTAAATGGTCAGGTATGCTAAGTATTTATTCACCTGAGGTACATACTGAACATTGGCCCGACCTACTAAGGTGTCGCCGATGAAAGCTACTACCATGTCTTCCACATCGGTAGAAACCTCACCCTCAATATTCAGTTCGAGCACCAAATTTTCGGTGTTTTCATACAGACTGCCATTGATTTCCCAGGCTGGTGGCCGACAAACAACGCGTACGCCGAACGGAAGACGTTCGTCTCCACCCATAAAGAATGGATTTTGGCCAATCTCGGTGTGAAGTGTGATGGAATCACTCCAAAGTCCAAAGGCCAGGTTAGAATCAACGGTAAAACTGATAGGTCTGATTTCATTTGGGGCCAATGTGCCCTGTGTAGGCACCACGTGCACATACGTAGGTATATCCTCTATGGTAAAGGGTACCGGATACCCGCCGCGATTATGGATGCTGGCCGTTATGGTTTTGGTTTGATCTTCATATTTAGTCATACCAATACTGTCGGTCAGCCAGGCCAGCTCATTGCGGTCTACATAAAATTCCCACTGTTCATAGACCAGCTTGTTGCCGGTTTTATCCTCAATATCATGCAGTTCTGCGCGCAGGATACGATTTTCGAAGAATTTATTCTGGAAGGTAGGATCCAGAATAATCTTGTTTTCGTAACACGTAATGTTGATGTCCAGTAGCTGGTTGGTGGTAGCGTCGAACAATTGAACATTGTCAACCGCATTGATTTTAGCGCAGTTGATGGCTTTGTTGAAGGAGAAGGAGATCTCGTCGCCCACGTTGTATACACCATCAGCTGGCTCCGGCACGCCAATCAGACTTGGCGGCTGACGTTCAATGCGACCAGTGATGATGTGAGATATGCCAGGTTTGTCTAAAAGATCTCCTGTACATACCGCGATTGCCCGAATTTCATAAGGCCCGTCAGCGAGGCCTACAGTATTCCAGAAGAATTGGGTAAAAACAGAGCCTAAGTTAGTCTTCAGTATCTCCGCTCCTGGTTGTATCAAATTAATCAGGGAGTCATCCGGTGGTACGATATTAATCCAGGCTCCATCGCCGTCGGAAGGCCGGTATTGAACCCTGATTTTTTCAAATTCCTGCACAGATTTATCATACCCTGAGACGGTGATACGCATAACGTCATCAGGCCCCTGGGTGATCGGATCAGGGAATATTACCCAGTTTTGTTGAGGTACATTGATGTCTACCTCACTGCAGGGCTTAATGAAATGTGCGCTCAGATAAACACTGGAATAGGCAATCGTATCTGCGCTCGACTGTAATCCCAGTAATCCTGCCCGATCATCTTCGCACTCGCTGTAAAAGGCAATTTCCAGACTGTCGTAGTCGTATTTTTCCGGACCCCGTTCTATCGTAAGGGTAATGGGCACAGAGGTTCCGTATTCAATCTGATATCCAATCGGGCCATCCAGTACTGCACCATTAAGCCTGATCACAGCTCCATCAGGATTACTATTTACCCCGGCGTTTATTACGTAGGTTCGGGTTTCATTGGTTTCACTTTGATTACCAAGTACCAGTTTGTAAACGGCAGCATCATTGGATGGGATATCCACTGCAACCGGTCCACTTCCATCTCTGAAGGTAATGCCTGTGCCGTCACGGTGAGCTGTATTGGGCTCCCACGGACAACTGGACTGACCTGTTACGGTGTTAAATACCGGAGTATTATAAATGGTATCCATGGCAACATCCACTGTAAAGGCGTCGCCAGGGTCATTATCAGAAAGGACATATCCGGTGGTAATACCTTGGGAGGTTCCATTTTCGGTAGTCTTGCTGGTGGTTTTGCTTGTGCCAGTATTAATGGTTACACCCCCGCCGGCACCCTGAATAAAAATTTGAATATCAAATGCGAAATTGAAATCGCTGGTATTTTCCACTGAAGTGATGCTGGTAGCACTGGTGTCGCTGGTTTCGGAGTATTCATAAGAAACTCCAGATTCAAAGGACACATTTCGCAAAAATTTGGCCGACTCCTTTTGTTGCTCATTGTTGGCCAAAATAGCATTCCAAAGGTTTATGGAATTGAGACAGGTGTCTCGTTTTTCCGGTGTAGTATTCGGATCATCAGCAATGGCCTGAAGGTACTTGATGGTATAGTTTCGGATGTAGTTATCCGAATACATATAGGTGGTACCAAAGTTTTTAGGCGCCACAGAAATAACGGTTTCTACCGCGCCACCACAAAGCAAGGTGTCGAAACTTACTTTATCAGAGAACCCAAACTCAACATTCAGGCCTGATCCAACGAATACATCTCCACCCTGTACAATACCTTGCCCCGGAACATTCACTGCAGGCCCAACAATGTTTTCTTCAGCACTGGTGGAAATGGTTTCACTAAAGCTGCTGCAAACCTGCAAGCTGTTCTCTGAGGACTTTGTGACCGTATTGGAAGTGGTAATGGTTGGGCCGATATTGAATTCGGTGGTCAAAACGATCCCAAAGACCAAAAATTCAAAATCTGGCACAAAGTCGATAACCACATCAAGGCCGTTCGTTTCTGATGTGTCTCCTGCAAAGGATACGGTTTGGCAAACGCTCTGGTTTTTTTCAAAATAAGCATAGCTGCCGTCGCCTGGCGGATCGCGAAGTACCAGCGAAGGCGTAGCAGGGAGTTGTGTGGTAAAGGTGCTGGATTTGGAGAACAGGCCCGTCACCAATGCCTGCCGAATCTCCGTAGATTCGTTTCCGCTGATGGAGGAGCCTACAATTTGGATGGTTTGCAGGAATGGCGGGCTTGGATTGGGCACCTTTGCTCTGAATTTGTAAAAAAGAATGGAACTGCTCAGAACAGTATCCTTTACCTCACCTGAAATTTCATTGATGATG
>DLXL01000364.1:0-4983 GCA_003448025.1 Saprospirales bacterium
AACCCCCATAAACCCCCATAAACCTCCATAAACCATTATCAATCTCCCCAGCCTGGTTCGTCATCCACTTCCTTGGGCTGGCGACGAACGATGCCGTATTCAATTTCTTTCTGGCAGGATCCGCAAACACCGTAGAGATTAAGGGAGTGATGCGAAATTTTAAAGTTGAGCAATTCACCCACCATGTCTTTGATCTGTTGCACGCGGGGATCGCAGAACTCCACAACTTTGCCGCAGTGGGCACAAATTACATGGTCGTGTTGCTTATAGCCGTATGATTTTTCATATTGTGCCAGGTTTTTGCCAAACTGATGCTTTTTTACCAAATCGCAATTGACCAGCAATTCCAGCGTATTATATACGGTAGCCCGACTTACACGGTAGCTCCGGTTCTTCATGTGGATGTATAACGCCTCGGCGTCAAAGTGGTCGTTGCGCTTGTAAATCTCTTCCAGAATGGCAAAGCGTTCCGGCGTTTTACGGAAGCCCCCTTTTTCCAGTTGCGCCGAGAAAATCTTGAGTACCTGCTGGATAATCTCCTGCTCGTTGCGTGGCGTAGACATATTAACAATGATTTGGATGGAGTACAAAGGTAGGGAAGAATGCGGGGAAAATGATGGATGCGGTAAATATGGCGTTTAAACCTTTTGAAGGTTTAAAGATCAAATAGGACCTTTGTTCACCCTATGCAGGCAGGACCAGCATCTTCTAATACTATGAAATGAACCAATACCCTTTTTCTCCTGCTGACGTTCCTGGCAGGATTCCATGCCCTAGTTGAAGCACAAACCTTCCAGCTTACGGTGATAAACGGTTATACAGAAACCACGCAGGCTACGCCTGGCGACACCGTCCACATTTGGGCGCAGGAATGGGGCGCCAACCGTATTTTCAGCCATTGGACTGGCGATACCAGTTTTCTGGAAATGCCGGAGGAGTGGCATACCCGGATCATTATGCCGGCCCAAAATGTAACTATTAGTGCCGAACTTCCGGTGCTGCCAACGGGATCGAATAACCCGTTTACAGAGGAGCAGATCATGGGTCGCGACCGGATGAAACGGGTATTCAGTTATTTTCCGGCCAATGCAGCCCCCAAGGGTGTTTGCTGGCTTTGGCATGGCACCAATGGCTCTGCTTCCACCTGGGCAGGGTCAGAATATGAGCAATTTCAATTTGCCCGCTATCTGGTACTGAAAGGCTGGGGAGTGGTCATTACTGAAAGTGATGAATCCACGGTGGGAATGGACCTGAATGGTGATGCCGCCATTCGTTATGACTATTTCCCGGATTCTGTTCAAAGTGTTGATATTGCCAATGTTCGTGCTATTCGGGATACTTTTATTCATCGGGGAAAAATGAGCTGGGGTACCCCGCAGGCGGCGCTTGGCTTTTCTGCCGGAGGCGCTTTTTCCACCCTGCTGGCCGGTGTTTTAAACTGGCAGGCTGCAGTGACCCATTGCAATCCCGGTGTGACCCTTGCTGTCCAGAATGCGACGGTTCCAATGCTTTTTTCCATGAATCAGCGCGACAATCACCCGGATGTAGGTGTGGCGGGCGCTATGCAGGCTTATGAAAACTGGGAATACCTGATCAACAAGGGAATTTGCTCGGAATTTGATCTGTTCCGGCCTTCTCCCCTCTACCCCGAACGATTCAAACGCCTTCCGGGAATTGCTTCCAACACTTCTTACGCCATCAACAACGAACTGATCAGCAATGGCTGTGTTGGCAATGGCGGATATTTGATCAAGTCGCCTGCGCAAATCGAAACGGATGTGTTTAATAATCCCACCAACTGGCCGGTCATTGTGGGGCTGACCAATCCGCAACGCCAGTTTGTCAAAGACCAGTTGGATGTGATGTGGTCGGCGCATCATTTCCATTCCGACTTCATGGGCCAGGATTTTAAGTTCATTTCCAACCCCTGTTCCATGAATGTGGGTGCTTTGGAGCCAATAAGCCGACCTGAACTGAGCATTTATCCCAATCCGGCGGCAGACTGGATCGAGTTGCCTGCCGGGGTCACCGAGGTTCGGGTGTTGAATGTAGATGGTCAGGTACTGATGCAGCAAAATATGACTGGATCCAATCGTCTCGACATCAGCCGGTTGCCGAAAGGCTATTATTTCCTGCAAACTCCTTTGGGAAATAGCAGCTTTATACGGCTTTAGAAGCGCAGCAAGTCTATCAAAACCAATAAAACAAACAATAATGAAAAACACCCTTACGCTCTGTCTTTTACTAACCTGTTTCACCCTGTCCGCCCAAACCAACGTACGCGCCTGGTATGCGCAGGGGCAAGTCTGGATCATCTGGGACTCTTCGGTGCCGGGTCCTGAAACGGTAGGTATTTATAAAAAAAGCACCCCTTTCACTCAAACCGGACAGGCAAGCCTGATTGGCCGGCCATTTAATTATGAGTATTTTCCAGGCACTTATTTGATGCAGACCCAGGATCCTGATTTTACCTATCGGATTCCGAAGCCCGATGGCACCTATTATCAATTGTTGCCTGGAGAAGGCCTGTTCGTGGAAACGGTAATGAACACCGGATCAGCCTATTATGCTGTTGTCGACTGGGGCCAAAGCGCCGTTACCCCGGGCGTGAACATTACAGCCAATGCTGTTAACTATACCTATAATCCGGTTACACAGCGAGTCAACTGCCATTTGCAGCGCATAGAAGAGTTGGTTTCAGGGCATAAAACATACTGGTTCAATATGTGGGCTTTGGGACGGCAGGATGAAAACGCCGGCCGGCCGGATTTTCCGGTGTTAGCCAATGCGGCCAAAAATGGCATGCCTGCCATGTTCATTGTTAGCCAATCCTTGAATCTGGATACTACCGGAGGGAACAAAGTGCCCATGACTCACCTTTTTCACGGGGGGGGCGGCACCGCCAATCAAATGATGGCCAATCGCTTCAGGCAATTTAACCTTGAGCCTATTCAGGGAATCTCTGTAGCGCACAACGATGATTTTGCTGTCAATACGGTAACTGAGGAGGGCGATTCCGTATTCACCTCCGGCCGAAGCCTGTGGTTTGGATGGTCCAAGCGACACAATCCTTTCGATCACCAGTTTGCTGTCATGCCGGGTGATACGATCATCAATTACACCCAACGCCGTATCATGTGGATCAATGATTGGCTGATTCGGGTTTTGCCGGTGGATTCCAACAGAGTGGCTGCTATGGGGTACAGCATGGGCTCCGGTGGGGCTACCATACTGGCTAAGACTTTTCCGGACAAGATCTCTGCAGCATGTATGTTCAATGCAGGGTTTCGCGGTGCTGAAGATGCCGCCAGCATACGGATCATGGGCTCCATGGCGCAAAACCTGCCCACCAGCCTGAGGGGGTATAACGGAGAAACCATTGGAGTGGAGGAGGCTTTTAGTTTGAACGTAAGATGTTCTGATCAGAGAGATCTTCCGGTAATGCGGGTCTGGATTGGGAAGAACGACGATAATGGCCGCATGCACTGGGGGCCTGAGGTGGCTGCGCAGTTCCGGCTGGCAGATTCGCTCGGCTGGGGCACTCAAATTCACTGGGATGAAAGGCCGCATACCTATCAGGTGTTAAATTTTCACTGGATTCAGGGGGTAAATCCGGATGAACAAACCTACCGTGATAACCTGTCGTATCAGGAGTATTTCAGAAGCAACCAATCCTACCCGGGCTTTTTTAATCACCGACTGGAAAGCCTGAACAACGATCCAGGAAGCGGCATGGTAGGCATCAACAATGGCGATGGCGACAATTGGGGCACCTGGGGTGGCTACCACAACTGGGATTTGAACACCCAACTGGATGAACCTGGCCGATGGGAAGTAACCGCCTGGCTTACCGCTGAAGTAATATACGATCTCGATATTTCACCCAATGCTGCTTTGCTGACTTCCATGACTATCCGAAAGCCGCAGCTATTCAAACCTGCGCCGGGCACCCTGCTGGAATGGCGGGTGCGTGATATTTCCAACGACCAGGTTATACAGGCCGGTCAAACCACGCCGGACGCCGATGGTCTGGTGACGGTGCCGAATATCTTTGTTACCCGGGAAAATTTCAGAAAAATCAGGATACAAGTGTACGATCCCAGCCTGGTAGGCGCCTCGGAAGTACCCTCCTCCACGGTATACCTGTACCCCAATCCAGCAGGGAATTGGGTATCATTGCCCGAAGGAACGGAATGGATTCGTGTATTCAGTCTGAGCGGTTCGCTTATGGTGGACCAAACAGTACAGGATCATGTATCCCTGAATATAGCCGCTCTCCCCCAGGGCTTTTACTGGATCCAGACCAATCTTGGCACCGGGAAGCTGTGCAAAAATTAAGTGTGTCGGGTTTTTGGCTTACTTTTACCAAAAGTCCCTTGATAAGAGAATATTCTGATTCATTCACCAACCACACAATCCACCATATGAAACGAGTCTTGTTCTTTTGCCTGCTTTCCATTCCATTGTTTTTATCTGCTCAAACCAATGTGCGCGCCTGGTACGCTGACGGGCAGGTTTGGGTGGTTTGGGAGGCTTCACAACCACTGCCGGACTGGTATTCCGTATATGCCAAGCCAACCGCGTTCGGCAACACCTCAGAGGCACTTCGGATAGGGAAACTTCACCTTTTTGAATACGGATGCCTGGCCTTGAAAGAGCAGGTGTCGCCGGATGCCACCCCGCGTATTCCGGGGCCAGGCGGACAAGGTTTTTATCAGTTAAAGCCACTGGAAGCCTTGTTCGTGTTCACCCCGCATCAGGCAGGTTCCCTGTATTTTGCGGTGGCCGCCGATGATGAAACTGTAATTACGGCCGGCCAGAACATTACGAATGATGCCGTCCAGTTTGTTTATAACCCGACGCTGGACCCGGTAGAGTGCCATTTACAGGCAAGCTTCCCATCACCATTTGCCGCCGGTTATAATTGTTTTGCGTTCCTGATGTGGAGCGATGGTAGGCAGAACCAGTGGGAAAACAGGCCGG
>DLXL01000364.1:5122-10964 GCA_003448025.1 Saprospirales bacterium
GAACCAGTGGGAAAACAGGCCGGATTTTCCTGTAACTGCCAATTTTGCCAAAAACGGCATGCCGCATCTGTTCATGGTGGCAGCTCCTGTTGGGCTCGACACTACTCAGCCATTCCCGATGTCGGTCTGGTTGCATGGAGGAGGAGGCTCTGCCCGGCAATCGCTTCCCGGAAGCAGGGCGGAGATCAATATCAAACCGGAAGAAGGCATCATCTTATCGCATGACGACAATATGATGGGGCACAGAGGCGCTTCACCGCCGCATCCGGATCAGCCAACCTGGCATTTCGGCTGGAGGAAAAATTATGATCCATTCACTCCGGATAGTTTACCAACTGGGATCGACACCATTGTGAATTATACACAGCGGCGGTATTTATGGATTGACTCCTGGCTGCACCGACGGTTTAACATTGATCCTAACCGGATACACGTTCACGGGCACAGTATGGGTTCGGCAGGGGCAACGGCACTGGGTAAATGTTATCCGGAGTACTATGCGTCTGTGACGATCTTTAACAATGGATTTGGCGGCCCGGAGCCGGGATCCAATCCGGCCATTTTTGGGGAGCCTACCCTGAATTTTCCAACTAATTTGAAGAATATCAACGGCGAAACGGTCCATTTATCCAACCTGTTCAACCTGCTGGATAACTGCTCCGAATACCGGGACCTGCCATTATTCCGGCACTGGCATGGTAAGAACGACGATAACGGCACCATGCGTTGGGATGCTTATGTAGTAGAAAACTACCGGAAGGCAGACTCCCTTGGTATTGGCATACAGCATATGTGGAGCGAGCGTAGTCATGGTGTAGATTCCGCACCGGATTACAACGACCATTGGGTAAATGGCCAGCAGCCCTCCCAGCAAACTGCGCTGGATGATGTCGCATTTGCAGAAGCCCGTTACCGTAGCAACCAATCTTTTCCGGCCTTCTTCAATCATCAGTGGGATCCGCAAAATAACGATCCCGGAACCGGCTTGATCGGTATCAACAATGGCGATGGCGACAACTGGGGAGCCTGGGGTGGATGGCACCGGTGGGATACAGAAACCATCCTTGACCTGCCTCAGGAATGGGCCGTTGATGTATGGCTGGAATCGGATGCTGTTTTTGCGAATGATAATTGTCCACACGACAGCCTGACAGCCTCCATGGCCATACGGAAGCCACAGCAGTTCAAGTTGCAGCCTGGAACCGGTAACTCCTGTTATGCCTACATCACTGATCTGAATACCGGAAATATCATCAGTTCTGGTGGCTTTTTTGTGCCGGATGATCTGGCAGTGGTGCATAATGTGACCGCTTACCGGAAAGACATTCGAAAGATCAGGATTCACGTTTTAGGAGGCACCTCCACCTCGGAGCCCAATAGCGTTGCCTCTTTATCGGTCTTTCCTAATCCGGCCTCCAGCCAACTACAGCTACGTTATCACACCACACGCAATGAGCCGGTATTGATTCGTCTTTCAAGAGCCGATGGCGCTTCGGAGGTGTCTGTATTTGAGGCTACCGCAGGGGAAAATCAGTGGGTGATTGCTACACAGGATTATCCCAACGGTTGGTATTCCCTCAGTATTCAGGGAACTGACACTATCCTCACACAAAAGGTGCTTATACGCCATTGAAAACCAGTATACTTGCATTTTAATTGACGGCTTACGGTAGACGGCTTACGGTAGACGGTTTGAGGCTCAGGTAGTCTGGAATTTTCAACTACGCTGAGCCCCAAACCGTCTACCGTTCACCGTCTGCCGTCCACCGTCCACCGCAAATCATCAAAAAAATGCAAGTATCCCTCAAACAACTGGAAGCCTGTGTTGACAGGTACCAGCAATGGAAATCAAAAGAAGAGGAGTCTTCTCTTTATGAGTCTGCCGGTAAACGTGCCGCAGTAGATGGTGTTTCCGACGACCAGAATCTGGAACAACGCAAACACATGTTGCGTGATTTCGGTCTGGAGCCTGTGGATTTCGCTTTTGAACGCGCCATTGGTCAGAATGACTCCGTTTACAGCAACTTTATTGAAACCATCCAGTCGGCCAAACAAAAGGTGGGTCGGATTGTGATTAAACGGGGTAATACCATCCAGGGGTATGCTACCGGTTTCATGGTTTCGGAGCGGCTTCTGTTAACCAACTGGCATGTGTTCAAGCAAATGGAAGAAGCGCTGGACAGCGAAGTGCAGTTTGGGTATGAGTATGATGGTTCCGGGCGGCCGAAAACACCCCACATTTTCAAACTGGCGCCAAAGGACTTTTTTTATTCCTTTGAAAAATTAGATTACTGTGTAGTTGCGGTTAATCCTTTGGATGATCAGGGGCGTTTACCCATTACAGAGATTGGTTATCATTATCTCAATCCAACCCTTGGCAAACTGGCCGGTGAAGGGCAAGAGTTTGTAAACATCATTCATCACCCGGAAGGCGATTACATGCAGTTGTCTATACGGGAAAATAAATTTGTCAAAATTCAGGAGAACACCCTTTGGTATGAGGCAGACACCTCACAGGGCAGCAGTGGAAGCCCGGTGTTTAACGATCAGTTTCAGGTGGTGGCCCTGCACCATATGGGCGTTCCCAAAAGGTCTTCAGATGGGAAGCATTTTGTGGATAAAGAGGATAAGCCCATTCTGCCGGAAAATGGAAAAATTGACACCCGCAGGATTGTCTGGATTGCCAACGAAGGTATCCGGATCAGCAAACTTACCGCACATTTTTTTGCTCAGTTTCCCAATCATTCTCTGGTAAAAGGGATGCAAAAGCCCTTTTTGCCCGTTATATCAGGCAATCAAGGTACTCCATTGGAGACCATGCAAACGGCTTCCCAAACGAACACAGATGCCATTGTAATCTCTATTCCCAATAACGCCCTGTTGACCAATGGCGTGGTGCAGGTAACCCTTCAAAATCAAGCAACCAACAATCAATCCGGTGTTGCTTCGGTGGGTGTGAGCGGTTCGGTAGTTGATCCACAGTTGTTGGAAGAGCTGGAAAGAGCTACTGCAGAGCAATCAGTAGATTTTTCCCGTTGTACGGGGTATGATCCGGGATTTATGGGGGTGAAATTGCCTTTGCCACAGCCCGGGAAATCACTAAAACCATTAGTAGCTAAAAGGAAGGACAACCCGGAAGAAACAGAACTCAAATACTTTTATTACAGTGTCATCCAACATGCCATCCGTAAAATGCCCATAGTTAGCGCCATTAACGTGGATGGCGATCCTGCCAAACGAAAAGACGATACGGAACGAGTGGATAAATGGCTGCGCGATGTGCGTATCGATTTGGAAGCCCAGTTAAATGAAAAGTTTTACGCCAACAGCGGCTTTGACAAGGGGCATATGAGCCGGAGGGAAGATGCCAACTATGCCGATAATCCGGAGGATGCCAAGCTTTTTGCCGACATGACCTGTATGCACACCAATGCTTGTCCGCAGGTGGGCAAACTCAACCGAAGTTCCAGTAAAGGGCTTTGGGGCAGGCTGGAAAAAGTAATCCTGGAAAAAGGTGTTTCAGTGGAGAGCGGCAAACAGGCGCGTATTTCCGTGTACAACGGCCCCATATTCGCCGAATCTGATCCGGTGTTCCGCGGCGTACAAATCCCGATGGAGTTCTGGAAAATGGTGGTATGGCGCGATGATAAAAACAAGCTAAAGGCCACGGCCTTCAAACTCACTCAGGTGCCGCTGGTGGACGACATCAATTTCGAAGCCATTGATGTGGATAAAAACATGGAATTCAAAGAGTTTCAGATCAGCATTGAACAACTGGCTGCGCTCACCGGACTGGATTTTTCAGCTTACCGGAAATACGACACGTTTGGCAAGAAGACAAAAGCCAAAAAAGAGGTGAAACTGGAAACAGAAGAAGCTTTGATGGAAATGCTGGCGGTGTAAAAGTTCAAAATTCACTTCTTTTGCGCTATGCGTATCGAATCCAAACTGCCCAATGTGGGCACTACCATTTTCACTGTGATGTCTGGCCTGGCCAATCAGGTAGGCGCCATTAACCTGTCGCAGGGATTTCCCAATTACCAGCCTTCCTATCGGTTGCAACAGCTGGTAACGGAGCACATGGCCAAAGGCGCCAATCAGTACTCGCCCATGCCGGGTATTTTGCCGCTTCGGGAGCGGATTGCAGAAAAGATCAGGTTGATGTATGAGGTTTCTGTGGATCCTGAAACCGAAATAACCATTACTGCCGGAGGGACACAGGCTATTTTTTGCGCCATAGCTGCTTTTGTGCGCCCTGGAGATGAGGTCATCCTGCTGGAGCCTTGTTACGATTCCTATCGTCCTTCAGTGGAAACGGTGGGAGGTGTAGCAGTGCCTTACCCTTTGTCGGCGCCTGATTACCAGGTTGATTGGAATGAGGTGAAAAAACGCATCACACCGCGCACACGCATGTTGTGCATCAACACGCCACAAAATCCAACCGGCACCATCCTGCGCGAAGCAGATATGCTCAAAATTCAGGAAATCCTGCGCGGTACTGACGTGATTTTGATGAGTGACGAGGTGTATGAACACCTGATTTACGATGGCGAACCGCATGCTTCGGCGCTGCGATACCCGGAGTTGTATGCACGTACGCTGGCTATCTATTCATTTGGCAAAACCTATCACAATACAGGTTGGAAAACCGGCTATTGTGTGGCACCACCGGAACTGACCCGCGAATTCAGGAAAATACACCAGTTTAATGTGTTCTCTGCCAATCACCCCATGCAGGCCGCTTTTGCCGACTTCATGGCGGATCCGGCGGAGTATCTGGGCTTGCCGGAGTTTTATCAGCAAAAACGGGATTTTTTCCTTCAAGCCATGTCGGCTACGCGTTTCAAACCATTGCCTTGTGCGGGAACCTATTTCCAACTGTTTGATTATTCCGCCATCAGTGATGAGCAGGATCTGGCTTTTTGTAAACGACTGACCACCGAATACGGTGTGGCAGCCATACCGGTATCCTCCTTTTATTCTGATTTGAAAGACGAAAAAGTGATCCGGCTCTGTTTTGCCAAAACGGAGGACCTGTTGGCGCAAGCTGGAGAAAGGTTGTCAAAGGTCTAGGGCGTATTATTTGCGAACTTAGCGTCTTTGCGGTGAATTACACTGAAAATGATACTATCCAAAATCAATTCAGCCATTACAGGGTATAAGCAATGGCTTATGTCAACAAGGCATCACCCGTATGTGTACAAATGGGAATCGGTGCAACATTTTCAACAACACTGGAATCTGGATGTGCAGGATCCCGCAGCCATGTTTGAAGGCGCCTTTTTTAACTCCGAATCCCGGCGTTTGTGGCAAACCGAGCAGTGGCAACCCAAACGGATGATGACCCTGTTCTGGCGTTTTGATCCGCTCACGGTGCGCATGATGTTCGACGACCTGTACAATGAAACCAGGGAAGTAGAGGGCCGAGTATCCAGGTTCTTGTTCGGGTGCGACACGCTGCTGCGCGACTACAAGAAAGCGCACCCGACGAGCATTGAGAATAATCACTACCACGATGATTTTCAGATGATTGCGCTATACCTGGCTTTCCGGTATCCGGAGTCCTATGCTCCATATTCATTTCCCAATTTTCAAAAGGCTATGATGCGTTTTGGGGCGCAGGATATCCCCAAATCCAATGATGTTGCGCGATATTTCAAGGTGTTGCGAACCCTGATGACCTTTTTGGAAAAAGATGGAGAAGTGATGTCGGCCATGCAAAAACACTTGCACCCAAGAAAGCATTATCAGGGCAAGACACTATTGCTTGCGGAGGATTTTTGTAGACAAGTTGCGGAAGGGTGACACAAAGGCGCGAAGGCACAAAGACACCAAGAATTCA
>DLXL01000364.1:11207-11932 GCA_003448025.1 Saprospirales bacterium
TCTTCGTGTCTTTGTGTCTTCGTGTTCTTTATTACCTTTTATGCCATTCCACTGCATGGAATAGATTTCCGTACTTGTCCTCGAAAGTAAGTACGTAATTCCAGGTTGGCAAATGGCATAGGAGTTATTGGAAGAAGTGTTGAATGGTGCCACTACACGCCCATCAAGCGCAAAGAGTCGCATTGCAGCTACCTCTTCAGCATTTTAGAGAGTGAAGTAGTTTGTGGGGGTTATCCGTACAATTCGTAGTGTACCTGACTGCGGTCATATTTTAGCGTCACCAACAGATTAGCCACCGCATCATCTATCATATTGCTCCAGCCACAGATATAGAAGGCAACATCCGGGCGACGATTGGCGTATTCCTGAAGGTAGATCTGGTGGACATGTCCTTTCCATCCTGACCAGTTTTCCTGCCTGGAAAGTGCCACATCGAATCGAAACCCGGGCATGGTTTGTGCCAGCTGCTCAAACTCTTCCCGATAAAGGATTTCACTTTCGGTGCGGGTACCAAAAATAAGGTGAATGTTTCGATGGGGCTTTCCAGATTTTTTCAAATCCAGAATCATACTCCGGAAAGGGGCAATACCTGTGCCGGTACAAATGAAAACCAGGTCTTTATCAATTTGCTCAGGAAGCACAAAACCGCCATCGGGACCCTTCAGTTTTATTGCTGAGCCTTCTTTTACCTCCTCGAATAAAAACCTGGAACCTGGTCCTGAGTG
>DLXL01000364.1:12096-12414 GCA_003448025.1 Saprospirales bacterium
CTATGCACAATTCCAGGGCGTTGCTGCCATCCGGTGCATTGGCAATGGAATAGCTTCGCCAGCGTTGCAGGCGTTTTTCGCCAATCGGCAAATCCATAGTTACGAACTGCCCGGCCTGAAAATCAAAGGAGTCCACACCCGGAACTTCCAATTGGAACTGCCGGACATTTGGTGCAATGTTTTCTATTTTTTTGACGATCCCGTCGTACCAGAGTAAAGGCATGCTAGTTAAACTTGCCAGAAAAACGCATTTAGTGGGGGAATGTTCACAAATAAACCTCATTGTTATCATACCGTAGGTTTTCAAAACCTACGAGG
>DLXL01000364.1:12549-14132 GCA_003448025.1 Saprospirales bacterium
CGTAGGTTTTCAAAACCTACGAGGTATGTACACAAGTTACTTTTAGGGGCAGCGCCCCGGAAATATTTGTAGTCATAAAATGGATTTATGGAGTGGAGGTGCAGCGCACCGGCATTAGATTGTATTCGCTTCCTAGTCGGTGTCCCTGGCATGAGCATATCCACCAATGATGCCTTGTCACCCTGAGCGTAGTGAAGGGTGACAAGGCATCATTGGTGCTTCAAGGAACATGGAAAAGGAAACATTGCCAGAACGGAGCTGGATTTTAGGCAAAATTCTGGTATGTACACAATGAGGTTTATTCCTCAGGGTAGCGATTAAAGTGATACCCACTTTTTGCTGCTTTTACCGCTGGCTATTACTTTCTCGATAAAACGCATTCCGCGTACGCCATCATGAATGGTGGGGAAATCAGCGTGAATGGGTTCTGGCTTTTGGCCGGCCATGTGTGCACGCACACAATGGGCAAAGTTGCGGTATATGTTGGCAAATGCTTCAAGATATCCTTCCGGGTGCCCTCCGGGTATTCTGGCAGCAGCCAGCGATTCCGGATAAAGGTTTCCGACGTTGGTGCGCAACATCTGCGTGGGTTTATCCAGCCATTTGACAATCAGCGTATTAGGTTCCATCTGGCGCCATTCCAGCCCTCCTTTTTCTCCATAGACCCTGATATTCAGGTTGTTTTCTTCTCCAGCAGAAATCTGGCTGGCATGAAGAATACCCTTGGCGCCACCCTCAAATCGCAGCAGTACATTTCCGTCGTCGTCCAGGAGTCGGCCGGGCACAAAAGTGCTTATGTCTGCGCATAATTCTTTGATTTTCAGTCCGGTAATATACTCTGCAAGGTTTTCTGCGTGCGTTCCGATGTCGCCCATTGCGCCGGCTATACCGCTTTTGGTTGGGTCGGTACGCCAGGCCGCCTGTTTTTGTCCGGAAGCTTCCAGGTGGGTGCTGAGCCAGCCTTGCGGATATTCCACCACTACTTTCCGGATGGAGCCCAATTCTCCGTGACGGATCATTTGCCGGGCTTGTTTGACCATTGGGTAGCCGGTATAGTTGTGGGTAAGTGCGAACACCATTTCCGTTTTGGTCACTATTTTTTCCAGATTTTGGGCTTCTTTCAGGCTAAATGTGACGGGTTTATCACAAATCACATGAAATCCGTTCTCCAGAGCCATTTTGGCCGGTGCAAAATGGACGTGATTTGGTGTAACGATGCTGACGAAATGCATACGCCGATCGGGGCGCATCCGTTTTTCCTTTTGGATCATTTCCCGGAAACTTCCGTAGCAACGTTCAGGCGGGAGTCCAAGATCAGCTCCGGAAGCTTTGGATTTTTCCGGATCACTGCTAAAGGCGCCGCAAACGAGTTCGATTTCTCCATCCAATGCAGCTGCCATCCGGTGAACGGCGCCGATAAAGGCACCGCGGCCGCCGCCAACCATGCCCATGCGAAGTTTATGTTTCATAAGAGGTACGTTTAAAAAAAGATCGAAGTTCGCTATTGTTTTTAAGGTATGAAACCTGTACTTTTGATGACAAGGCAAAAAGTTGGGGGTACTAAGACACTAAGACACTAAGAC
>DLXL01000318.1 GCA_003448025.1 Saprospirales bacterium
ATCCGCGTCATCCGCGTTCCCAAAAAATCCGCGTCATCCGCGTTCCAAAAAAAAATCCGTGTTCCCTACCCGCGTTCCCTACCCGCGTTCCCCAAAGCGCTGGGCGTAACCCCGAACCGTTCCTTGAAACAAGTAGAAAAATACTTCGCGTTCGGGAATCCCGTTCTCCAGGCTACTTCCGAAATGCTTCCCTCTTTTCGAATGAGCATTTCCTGCGCTTTATCAAGTCTGTAGTTCCGCACAAATTCGGTGAGCGACAAACCGGTGAGCGCGTTGATTTTTCGGTGTAATTGGGAGCGTGATAAGTACATAGCCCTGGCAAATCCATCGGCATCCATAGCCGAATTATCAAGATTGGCATCTATAACCCCGATCAGGCGATGTAAAAAATCGTTTTCCTGTGCAGGCAAAGACGCAATGGCACTTTTCGTGTCAGAAACCCCCTTTGTAAATTGAGCAAAAAGCTCGCGTAAATGTTTCCTCTTTGCAAGCAAATTCCGTACAAGTGCCAGAAGTTCGTTGATTTGGAAAGGTTTGGTTAGAAACGCATCAGCTCCGTGCTCCAATCCAGCCACCCGGGCATCTGTGCCTGATTTTGCCGTCAGAAGAATCAGAGGAATATGCGAGGTGGAGGGGTCTTTTTTCAGGATTTCCATCATTTCCAGGCCATTCTTTTCCGGCATAACCCAGTCGCTGATTATCAGATCCGGTACCATTTCCTGTGCCATTT
Source organism: Saprospirales bacterium (assembly GCA_003448025.1). GTDB lineage: Bacteria > Bacteroidota > Bacteroidia > Chitinophagales > Saprospiraceae > M3007. The sequence continues at coordinate 731 of DLXL01000318.1, forward strand.
GAATGCCTTCAGCCCCGTTGGAAGCTTCGGCAATCCGATATTCCGGAGGTAAGGAAGACCTTAAATACTGACGTAAATCTGTGTCGTCTTCTACCAAAAGTAATAGCGGATGGTCTGCGCTGTTTAGCGCATCAGCCGAGCTTTCATTGTCTGGGAAGCTTGCTCCGGCAGAGGTTTGAGCTGCTGCAGCAGAAACATTTTTCAGGCGCAGGGTTACCTTGAATGTGGTACCTATTCCGGGCATACTTTCTACGGAAATAGTTCCACCCATACGTTCAACGAGTTCTTTGCACAAAGCCAGCCCGACGCCTGTTCCGCCCCGGCCATGTTCTGCCTGGAAGAAACGATCAAATATATGCGGCAAAGCCTGCGCTGATATACCTATTCCGGTATCCTGAACACCGAGTAAAACTTCCGATTCACAATTAGCAGCGTCAGGATATTCCTGAAGTGTCAACGTAACATTACCTCCCGGATCGGTAAACTTTAATGCATTTGACAAAAGATTGGTAATCACCTGCTCCCAAAGATTCAAATCCAATAGTAAAGGTTTGTTTTCTTCAGAGAGGTGCCAATGCAATGAGATTTTTTGTTGATCAGCTTTTGGCTTAAATCCCTCCAAAATAGATTGAGTAAAATCGGAGATCACTACTGGTCGTAAATCCAAGGGCATTTTTCCAGCCTCAAGTTTTGACAAATTGAGCAACTGGTTTACATATTCAAGCAAGCGCCGGGCATTTCGATCCACCAATTCCAATCTGAATTGGGTGGCTTCGTCCTTGGCTTCATGTAACAACTGTTGGACGGGTCCAAGTAACAGCGTAAGCGGCGTGCGAAACTCATGTGTAACGCCGTTGAAAAAATTGGTTTTTATTCGGTCCAGTTCAGCCAACCGGAGTGCCTCTTTTTGCTCATAAGCCAACTTGTTACGCAGTTGGGCCCGATTCACCTGAAAGCGGTACATACTCCAGATGCTGCCCAAAAAAAGGGCGATAAATAAAGAATAAGCCCAGGTTGTCTGATACCATGGTGGCAGTATATGAATCTCTATCCGTGTAGTTTTGCCGTTCCAAACACCTCGGCTTCCGCCACTTTCTATCTCAAAGGTGTACTTGCCGGGAGTCAGGTGGGCAAAGGTGGCCGCGTTGTTGGTGGTTGGCTCAATCCAGTCCATGCCAGCTCCTATCAACCGATACCGGAACTGGTTCATTTTTGGAGCCGCAAAATCTATGGCCGCAAATTCAAATCGAAGATGGTTTTGATTATGTCCAAGCGGCAAATGGGTTGTTTCCTGTAGTTGCTTTTCTAATACTCCATTTTCTATTGAAGCCAATTGATCGTTGATCCATAAGCGGGTAATCCAAACGCTGGGACTGGGGGAAGTGCTTGTTATGGACTCCGGATAAAAGGCCGTAACTCCGCCTACGCCCCCAAACCATAATTGCCCATCGGTACTTTTGGCATAACTAAGTGTGTTGAACTCGTCGGCCTGAAGACCGTCTACACTGAAAAAATTTTGAAAACGCTTTTGGTCTGGACTAAACCGCGACAGGCCGCGGTTGGTGCTAAGCCAAAGCGCGCCACTTTGGTCTGCCAAAATACCATAAATTACATTGTTAGGCAACCCTTCCTGTGTGGAAAAGTGTGTAAATCGTCCGGTAGTTTTATCATATTGACTTAATCCCCCACCCTTGGTGCCTATCCAAAGATATTTATGAGGTTCCCGGGGGTCAGCTAACAGCGACATTACTGAGTTGAAATTCATCCCATGTCGATCAAGTGGATTGGTCTTGAACAGTTGGTATTGCGCCTGATTGTCTTTGTGTTTTACGTGTAGTAGTCCATGGGGCGTGCCAATCCAAATGCTTTTATCAGGATCTTCTGTCATAGTCAGTGAAAACTCCTGAAAACCGGTGATATGACCGTAAGAAAAGGTGTCGCACCTGCCGGTTTCCATATCAAATGAGCCCAGTACACTTTTATTCCCAAGGATCCATAATTGTCCGTTTGAACCAAGGTAAAGCCTGCTGAAAATGGAGGTTGTCATAGGAACAGGATACCGGGCAACCTCCTTCAGGCTTTCCTTGTTAAATCGTATGAGTAGTCCGGAACCAACCCCACGTCTTTCTCCCAACATCCAAAGCGATTGTTTATCGGAAACCAGGTCGTGCTCCAATATCAAAGGATCATTCAACAAATCGAACGTGAGGGTATTCTGCTCAGGCGAAAGAAGCTGAAAAGCTTTGTCTGCCAGCCAAACCCAATGGCGTCCCAGGTCATCTGATACAATCCTCCTTGGACTTGTCCCAGCCAGGAAATGCTTGAAATTCAGGTTGCCGGGGTTATATTTATAAAGTCCATAACCATTGGTACCAATCCACAAGACGCCACTTTGATCAAGGCACATTTTGGTGGAGCCTATGATTCCGGTTTCAGGGAAACGATAAATCAGGGAAAAGCGGGCGTTTTCAGGTGTAACAGTGGAAGCTTGTTGTAACAGGTAAAGCTGCTTTCGGGTGCTGATATACAAATCCCCTCGTGGATTAAAAACGAGATTAGTGTAAGGGAAAGAGGATAGTTCAGGAAGTGAAAAAATGTCTGCTCTCCCATCTTTTATGCGAATGATTTGTCCTGGTTGGCCAATCCAGAGAGCCTTGTCAGGAGCCGTATTGAAGAAGGAGGAAGTGTTTTGAAGGATGTTTTCAGTAGGATTATCCAAATATTTCAGAAAAGACCCGGTATTCGGATCAAAATACCCAATCATTTTGTAGGTGCTGAACCATATTTTACCGTCGGCAGCACAATGAACGTCAATCACCCGGTTTCCAGCTACATCGTTATTGGGTGCAATTTGCTCCCAACCGTAAGTTTCAACCTTTGCTACCCCATTCAGATCCGGACCGGAACCAGGCAAAATATCCGGCAAAACAATTCGGTATAGACCTTTCAGAGAGCCCGCCCAGATAGCGCCATCTGTCGCTTGTGCGAAGGAGGAAATGTCCTGGCTGCTCAGCGCATTGAGATGGTAAAACCGATCCTGCGTAGGATCAAAAATATTGATACCATTATTGACAGTGCCTGCCCAAATGCGCCCGTTTCGGTCCTCCAGTATGGCTTGTATCTCATTGTCGGAAATAGAAAAAGACTTAAATGGATTGTTCTGAAAAACCTGAAAAGTATAACCATCATAGCGGTTCAATCCATCTTTGGTAGCAAACCATAAAAAGCCATGCCGATCCTGCAACAAATCATAAATCATCCCTTGAGATAATCCCTCCGGGGCGCCTAAATGTTCCAGATAGGGCGTTTGGGCTGGCAAAAAGGAGTAAACCCAGAAGAGGAACCCTCCGATAAACAAAAGCGATGATTTGGGCACAGAGCAGATGGTTTCTCGCAAAATTAGGCAAATACCATGCCTTTCCGACAGAATTTGCGACAGTTTCAAACCTATTTGCAACACGAACAAACCATATTCCTGCTTTTTCGCTTCACCTTTGCGCCTGTTAGGAGCCGTAAAAGAACAGCTTGTGACATCAAAATCTCCACCGGTAGGAAGATTACTAAAACCAAAAGTCGTCTCAAAAGAATGTAGGCGGCTTTTGTTTTTTGGATTACTTTTTTTGTCAAATGATAACAATTGAGCTGGCCCGGACATTCCGGGCCAGCTTTTTTATTCCTGTGATTGTCGCAAATATTGCAAATGCAGCATTGGGGCTTTTCAATCTGAAATTATCGCCTACTTTTCGACCTTATTCCCCCACCTCCCCCTCTCAGGTTACGCAACCCATGATGATCCTGCGAAAGATCATGACAGGCTCACCCCCGTCAACCGTCAACC
>DLXL01000482.1:0-2446 GCA_003448025.1 Saprospirales bacterium
TTAAACTTACTTACCTGCCCAAAATTGGCGAAAAAATCCAGACAGCCCGAAAATTGTTCCGGGATGCTATCCAGCGACATAATTACAATGGCAAGTATATTTATTGCTACTGTACTAAAAGTTCGCACTTTTCCTTTATCCTGAATGAAGTGCTTGAGAATGGCACACAACTGGAAACCTCCTCTGCTTTTGATATTGACCTGATCTGGCGATTGTACAAACAAGGTAAAATAAACAAGGGGACTACCATCGTCAATAATGGCTATAAACCCCGTCCCTATGTTGAACGGATTGTAGGCTTGATTAACGAGGGCTTTTCTAATGTGACTCCGGTTATGGACAATGCCCAGGAGCTTGACTTGTTTGACAGTCTTCTTCCAAAAGGCAAATACAATATCGGGTTGCGCATGGCCACTGAAGAAGAACCTAACTTCGAATTTTACACCTCTAGGCTGGGTATCCGACAAAGTGAAATCCTGAACTTTTACAAGGAAAAATTGGCTCAAAACCCCAAATTTGAGCTAAAAATGCTGCACTTTTTTGTTGATATTGGCATAAAAGACACCTTATACTACTGGAGCGAACTCAAAAAAGGCATCAAAACATACTGTCAGCTTAAGAAGCTCTGCCCTACCCTCTCCAGCCTAAATATCGGCGGTGGCATGCCCATCCGCAATTCACTGGGTTTTGAATACGATTACCCGTACATGGTCAGTGAAATTGTGCGCATGATCAAAGAAGCCTGCGATGGCGAAGGGGTGCCGGAACCGGATATCTACTCCGAATTTGGCAAATACACTGTGGGAGAAAGTGGCGCGACCATTTTTTCTGTAATCGGCAAAAAACAGCAGAACGACTCAGAAGAATGGTATATGCTGGACAACTCCCTGATCAATACCCTACCCGATTCCTGGGGTATCAAAGAACGATTTATCCTCTTGCCGGTGAATCACTGGGAAAGGGAATACCAACGCGTAAATATTGGTGGTATCAGCTGTGATAATGCAGACTATTATAACTCTGAAGCACATATCAATCAAGTATATTTACCCAGTTATGATGAAAGCACAGATGAACCGCTTTATCTCGGCTTTTTCCATACGGGCGCTTATCAGGAATCGCTCAGTGGCTATGGCGGTCTGAAACACTGCCTGTTGCCGGCTCCTAAACACGTTTTGATTGACCGGAATTATTACGGCGAATTTGTGGATTGGGAGATTTTCAAAGAGCAGGATTCGGATTCTATGTTGAAGATACTGGGGTACTAGCGCTCTCCCCTACCCTTCTTCACCGCGAAGTGCGCGAAGTGCACAAAAATTAGCGCTCTTGGCGTTCTTCGCGGTGAAGAACGCGGTGAATCCGTATATTGCGGTGAACTTTGAGCTGCAATCATGTCTAAAATCAACTTTTTAGTGCTTTTTGGGGCTTTTTTTGCCTGTTTTTACCTGTGGAATGCCTGTAAATCGGCCTCAGCCGCAGACGATCTACCGGACAGGGTCAGCTATAATTTTCACATACGCCCTATCCTGTCCGACAAGTGTTTTGCCTGTCATGGTCCGGATAAAAACCAGCAAAAAGCCGGTCTGAGGCTTGATCTGGCTGAGGCTGCGTACGCGCCTTTGAAAGAAACCAGCGGCGCCTTTGCCATCGTGCCCGGCCATCCGGAGTCCTCCGAACTGATCAAACGTATTACTTCGCAAGATCCTGATTATCAAATGCCTACGCCGGATTCACATCTTTGCCCGCTGTCGGAACGTGAAGTGAAATTGCTGGAAAAATGGATCCGTCAGGGCGCTGTGTACGAAAAACACTGGGCGTTTCTAAAACCGGTTAAAACAGAGCTGCCCAGGGTTTCTAACCGTTCCTTTCCCCGCAATGAAATAGACCATTTTACTGTGGCTAAAATGTCGGAAAAAGGTCTGAAGCCTAATTCGGTGGCACAGCCCGAACAGTTACTCAAAAGACTTTCGCTGGACCTGACCGGACTTTTACCTACAGCCACAGAAACAGAAAATTTCGTTCAGCAATTCTCCGATCAAACCTACGAGCAGGCCATCGACCGACTTATGGCATCTCCTCATTTTGGGGAAAAACTGGCTGTGCACTGGATGGATGTGTCCAGATATTCAGACAGTTATGGTTATCAGGACGATAATATCCGGAGTCAATGGCCTTACCGCGACTGGGTCATACACGCATTTAACCAGAATATGCCTTACGACCAGTTCCTGACCTGGCAATTGGCCGGCGATATGCTGCCCAATGCTACCAAGGAACAGGTGCTGGCTACTGCGTTTTTACGCAATCATAAATACACCGAAGAAGGCGGGGTTATCCCGGAAGAATACCGGGTGGAATACAATCTGGACAAGGTAAAAACCTATACCAAGGGTCTGCTGGCCTTAACCGTTGAATGCGCCCAATGCCACGATCACAAGTACGACCC
>DLXL01000482.1:2588-2839 GCA_003448025.1 Saprospirales bacterium
CACGATCACAAGTACGACCCCATCACCCAACAGGATTATTACCAGCTATATGCCTTCTTCAACAACTCCAAAGAAGCCGGCTTTGAAGGGGATGTGAGCATCTCCAAACCGGCAAAAAAGCCTATCCTAACCCTGAGCGATGCGGAGGTAAAAGAAACCCTGCGTTTTATCCAAAAAAAGGACACCAGCGCGGTCATGGTTTCTGTGATGGGCGAATTGGATACACCCAGGGTGACCCATATACTACACCG
>DLXL01000204.1:0-4597 GCA_003448025.1 Saprospirales bacterium
AACGAGATTATTTAACATATAGCTCTCCTGTCACAGGACGTCACCCCTTGTCCATCTTTTTCCCGAATAAAAACAGGAGGCGACGACCTATACGATCATCGCCTCCTTCATTTTATCCGATACCTAAACCGGCATTATTCCGCACAGCAGGGAATATCGCAGCAAGGTTGGTCGTCTCCGCAACAAGCCTGTTGTTCCGTTTGAGCGGATGCTCCGCTTGCGCAACATGGTTGAGAAGAGCCTACAAAGGCAAATGCGATACCTGCAGAAAGGAGAATGGCAGCCGTGAAGGCCAATGCTTTATTTTTCATGATGTTGAAAATGTCGTTAGAGTGAATGTACCGGCGGGTTTAGCCGGCGCCGGCCATGTTTGAAGGGTTTGAGGGGTTTGAAGAGTTTGAAGGGTGCAAGCCCCCTTGGGGCTGGGGGCCGGAGGCTTCCAAATTGAAAGATCCACTTCCTGAGGGTAAAAACCCTGATAATACCCGGGTTTCACCCTTTTCTCCTGTATCAAAACAGGGCGACCACAAATTTGCGGCTGCTCCGGAACCAGGCACAAACAACAGCAGGGACCCGAAACACAACAAGCCGGCATGGAACAACCGGAATCTTGCTCCTCTGTTTCATTTTCTTCACTGCAACCGGAAAAAAGACAACTCGTGCTCTTTTTTACCACCTTCTCAACAGTCGTACAAATCCCGCCAGAAAAATTGCACTCCTCCGATGCGCCGCGCGGAGCCGCAGTGGCAATCAGAAGGGTTACAGAAAAAAGCAAGACAAGCAAGCGGTCCATGTAAGAGGATTTGCACAGCAAATTAAAAAAAACTTATCGAAACCACCCACACTTCAGCCACTTCATTAACATAAGCTTATGCACTAACTTTACCTTTGCGCCGCCCCCGCCCGCCATCCTCCAGGGGGGCTTTACCCTTCAAACCCTTAGGGCGCCCACGAGGGTCGCCCCTACTCAAACCCATCAAACCCCTCAAACCCTTCAAACCCTTCAAACATCGCCCCGGAATACCATTCCGGGATACTTCCCGGCATCTCACCGCCGCGCCTGGGTCTTTTTTGACCCGGCGCAACGTCCGTGAGTGGATGGGCTGATGTACTTATCAATCTGGCCCAGGAGCATAACACTAATGCCCAGCTGTTCATGTGGTTGCGCTGGGGCAAATCCTGGCCCGATGACAACACCAGGCAGGGTACCTGGAATTGGATGTAAATTTTGGAGGGTAATTGGAACAACAGGAGAGGCATAATTAGTGCTGAACTACTAACTTCTCCGTAAAAAGCAACTTGCCTCCACGCTCTGCACGGAAGAAATACAGGCCGCTTGCCAGCAAAGAAACGTCGACGGTTTGGGTTTGCGCTCCAGGTTCAATATCATAAACTGCCATCATACTACCCAAACTATTGAAAACAAACAACTTGCCCACCTCCGCACTGCCGGAAAGCAGCACCTGAACCGTCTGGCTCGCAGGATTTGGATAAAGGCGAAGCCCGGTGATTGCCTCCTCGTTATCCTCCGTTCCCACCGAACAAGGCTCCATCATACACCCATTGGCATCCACCTTGAACATCCAGCCAAAAGAACGCGCCGGTGATGGCTTGTAACGATTGGTAAACCCAATGAGAATACTACTCCCGGAAGGCAGCACCACATGACTGCTGGCGGTCTCCTCTGATAAAACCCCAGGGATGTTCCAGTGGATGGTATCGCAGGTTTGCCACAAAATTTCCCCATCCGAGGTGATCTTGGTGAGGCAGCCCGCCCAACCGCCGGAGCCAATCCAAGAAAAATCAGGACCGGTGAGGGCCGTGGATTCGCTCACAATCCAGTGACCATCGGGGCTGGGTACCAGGTCGTTGGCGAGGTTCCAGGCCCACTTGGTGGGGCTGAGCCGCTGGGCGAAAATAAGGTTGAAGTCGCTGTCGCGGCGCACCAATTGCGTCCAAGCCAGCACGCTGTCTTGGGAATAAAACTCGAACTTCTTGTTGAGGTAGAGCCAGTCCCCATTGCCCAAGCGAATGATGTCTGACACAAGCCCTTCATTAGTGTCCGGAACCCTGAAATCCCATTTGAGGTTGCCAAGGCTGTCCAAGGCGAAAATGCGGCTCTTCCCCCAGTTCTGATTATTTTGATTGCCCAAAACGGACCCAATCACGATTGTGTTCTCATCCAAGACTTTCATGCATCGGGAATTTTGATCTCTGCCGGGCTCGGGGTAGCGTTTGGTCCACAGGACATTACCCTCCGCGTCGGTGCGGGTGAGGAAGGGGAACAACTTATTTTGAAGGTCTACCACTGTACCCCCGATGATATAGCCATCTTTATAAGATTCAAAATCGAAGGTTACGACGCTATAAGCATTGTCATAGGGTATTTTTTTAAAAAGGATAACCTGACCAGTTGCATTGTATTTAATCAAAAACTGCGCTGTTTCCGAGAAAAAACCACCAACAAAAACAATGCTTCGATCTGGCATAATTTTTATATCATAATTAACTCCAAATCCAATATCATTATCTTCAGGATCAAAATAGGGATAAAGATTAAAGATATTGCCGTTCGTATCTGCTTTCATAAGGGCTACTCCCTGGCTAGTACCTGTATTGCGTAAACTCCCGATAAGATATAGTGTATCGGCTTGAACGCTACAGTTTATCAAAGCGCATCCAGCATCAGAAAATTCTTTAATTTGATTGTAACCGGATTGGGTGTAGGCAATGAAAGATAAGCTTAACGTCAGGGAAAGGAAAATAAATCTCATATCATATCAAGTAAAAACCCTGAAAGCGAGTGCTTGAATTCAGGCACTCGCTTTCAGGGTTTAATGATCAGAATCAAGATTGAATCACCAGTTTTTCGGAAAAGATGTTTTGACCACCCCGATCCAGGCGAACGAAATAAATGCCGGAGGGCAAATCAGATATATTAATTGTTGTGCTTTCCTCTTCTGAAGCAACACCCAAGATCATAATCAACTCGCCAAGGGCATTAAAAATCTGCAAGGTTCCGATATCCGGGTTGCCTGGCATGTTTACTTGCAATCGCTGATGAGCGGGGTTCGGGAAAAGATGTACTGAATTAAAAATAATGCCTGCATTTGGATCCGAATTGCGTTGCCTACTTGGCTCCGGCAATTTATAGGTTGGTTGGAACCAATACCCATAATGAAGCAAAATGCCTCTCGCCCAGTCACCGCTATGGCTTAATTCTTTTTGAGCAAAAGACTCCAAAGCAGTTTTTGTTGCTTCATTCAGGGCAAAAATATCTTTCCCAGACAATACTGCGACGAGTTGCCTCATGGCAGCTATTTCCTGAGCTTGTGCGGTATTCAAGTTAAACTTACTTGAAATAAGCTGTAATATTGAATCTGCGGCGGTGGAGTCATTTAGGTTAAATAAATTTCGGGCAATATAAAACTCTGCCTCAATACGCTCAAAGTTGGAAAGCCACTTTCGGATGGTATCCGGCCGATTTAAAGTGCCTATTTCATCTGAAATGATCGAACCAACCAAATAGTCGATCCGATCACGAATGATATTGGCCTGGTCATCATATTGTTGCATGAGCGCCGTATTGCCCGTTTGCTGTGCTTGAGTAGCAGCATTTTGAGCCACTAACCAAGCTGTCTTTTGAACAGGGTATTCATTTTTCATCCCGGCAATCTCTGTCGGTGTTTTACAAGGCTCGGGGCAGATCTCCCTATCCGCGCAACCTGCACCAGTTGGCACTTGAATGAGATTCAAATTAAAAAAGTCCAAAGGCTTCTCGTTAGGCGCATTCCGCCAATAATACCGAACAAAACCCCCATCATTCAAAAAATCACTGAAATCTCCGTTATTGCCGTTGGTGTAGGAGAAGGTGTTGGCTGCGGCGTTGAAACCACCAGTGGCTACGTTCCCCTGCCCTTGATTTTGCCGGATACTCGCATTCTGCTCCACGGCAAAATCATATAGTTGCGGGCCAAAGTTGTTGTTGCAGAGGTAATGCAGGCCATTTTGGTTGCCGTTGTTTTCGTTGGCTAAGTTAGCAAAATCTATTTGATCGTAATCGTTTTCGGAGAACAGGTTGTTAAAATCTCCCACATTCTGGGCAAAAGAGCCAATGGTATGATCAGGCGCCGGATTGGTAAAGGTGTACCGTTGGAAAGTGTTTCCAGTTACGCTCAGGATGGGGAATGCATCCTTAAACCATACGCCAAATTGGTCGGGCAGACTATAAGGCGTGGTCACAGTAGGTAATTTGCCTAAATTGAACATATTTTCTGAAACGGCAAAGAAGTTAGTGCCGATACCATATATCCCTACATTACAATCTGTGAAAATACTACTTTTTACCGTAACGCCCGCAGTTTTGAAACCGCTGGCATAAATACCATAGCTAAGGTTGGTAAATGCGGAGGGGTCGTCTGCCTCTCCACCGTTGGTTACTTTAAACCCTGAATTAAAACTCAGGATGCCAAAAATGGTAGGGTTGGGCAGGGGAGTATTGAACGCATTGTTAAACGAACAACTATTGATCAGCAGTTGGTTACTGACCCCTGCCAGCAACAGATGTGAGCGGCCACCGAAGCCCGGGGTGTTGAAA
>DLXL01000204.1:4683-5966 GCA_003448025.1 Saprospirales bacterium
GGGGGTGTTGAATTTATCTTTGTGAGTAGTCTCAAAAACACAATCGTTAAATTTTGAAAGTGGGTGTGCGAAAGCGTAATTGCCAATAATTGACCCAAGATTATTGTTGTGAAAAATGGTTTTATTGGCATCCACAATCCCGCCGTTAAGGCTGCCAACGCCCACTATCGCGTTTTCCACGCGGGAATTTTCACCGCTTTGAAACAGCCCATGCGTGGTGAAGGACTGCGCTGCCCCTGCATTCCCTTGCACCCGCACGCCTTGCCAGTAGTCACACCAGGAGGTGAGGGTTGCATTCAGGAATAACTTGCCGGTTGCTTGTATACTCAATTCAGCGGTAGGTGCAAACTGAATTCTTCCGCTGTTTATGGTCAGTTGGGCACCAGGCGAGATGGTCAGGTTTCCGTTGATGTATACATTGCCGGATGGCGGGAATCCGGCCATAGGCCAGGTTTCATTGCCGTTAATGGTAACGTTGCTACCATAAAATGTGAAGCGGAAACCCTGTAACAAAGGATTGTTTTGAAGTGTTTCCATCATCCGGGTATTTTGACCCGGGGTGAAGATTGGGCTACAACTGTAATAATTTGTGTAGGCCATAATATTGTTCAAATCCGGGCTATAACTAAAATCAGGCAGGTAATTCTCTCCACAAAATGGGCTGCCGCTACAGGCCGAGAAGTCAAATGGAACACGTTGACAATTCTGGTTTACACTATATTTTAAGTCAGGAGATGGATTGGTATCACAAATTTTATCACCACAGTTCTCACAATCCCCGCCGGTAGGTGGCTCAGGGCAAAAGAAATCTTCATGAGGATGGAAAAGTCCTAAGCAGTGTCCGAGCTCATGAGATAGTGCATGTGGAACTTTTGAAAATCGTTGGTCAGCAGGAAAAAACGGAAAGGCACATGGAGTTGTTTTCCCATAAATCAAAATTTCCTGAGCTGCTACTGCTGTGCCAACTGGAGGAAGACTCGTGTTATTAAAGGAAAAACCTCCCCCATACTGTGTACAATTCAATCCATTACCATCTAAAAAATATTCCTTGGGCATTAAGAACACATCAATTCCATCGTCGTGATTATACGCAGAGAGCAGTTCGCTTGTGAAAAATGCCTCATTAGACGTAAAATCCGGGTTATAATGCCGTTCCAGGCAATAAAAAAATTCGTAACTGGTTAGACTCTGGCGACCCGATACTCTGGGATAACGCCAGATAAGACGGTATATAGTTCATTGAAAGGATTGAATTGGAGTTTTCGGATTGTAGAGATAAAAGA
>DLXL01000056.1 GCA_003448025.1 Saprospirales bacterium
ATAAGCTATAGCGATGGCATTGGAAGCCAGAATGCCATCCAGACCTTTGGCCTTTCCAAATTCAGGGGCAAAAAACACCAATACGCCTATAACGAACCAGGTGGAGGTACCAATAAAAATGCACCTAAGGAACCGGATCAAACGATCCCTGCTGGTAAATAGAGAAAGGAAATTTCCCCGGCTGATTAGTTTGTTCTCTTTCACTTGTTGGTAGATGCCGGACTCTGCTACACTGATACGGAGAAGCAGTAAAAGAATGCCCAGGCCTCCACCTATGAAATAACACTCTCTCCAGGGGAAATAGCGTTCAATGACCCAGGCCAGTAAAGCGCCTGATAAACCAATGGTGGCTACCAGCATAGTACCAAGTCCGCGCTTATTTTTAGGTAAAACCTCTGCTACCAGGGTAATTCCAGCGCCTAACTCGCCCGCCAGGCCAATTCCGGCAATAAACCGGTAAAAGGCGTAATCGGCATATCCTGTTGCAAATCCATTCAGGATGTTGGCCAGGGAGTACAAAGCAATTGAAAAATACAACACCCTAACCCGGCCGCGTTTATCGCCCAAAATACCCCATAAAATACCGCCTACCAACATCCCAAACATTTGCCAGTTTTGAAGGGACAGCCCCTTATCTGTTAGTTCCTGACCGGAAAAGCCAAGGTCTGTAAGGCTTTTTACCCTCACAAATCCAAAAAGAAGGAGGTCGTAAATGTCTACAAAGTAGCCAAGCGCAGCTACCAATACCGCAGCATTGAGGATTTTTACTTTTGACTGTTGGTTGGACATAATCCTTATTAAGCGCAAATGAAAAGAGGAGGTCTTATTGTATACTGAAACGAGTAAGACAGGGTGCAAGATTAAAAAATGGATGGAATGCTGAGGTTGTTTCAAAAAGAAAAAGAAAAGGGAAGCCGCGATGTTTACAGACCGGCTTCCCTTTAATCTGCCTTCCGGGTGGGAAGACAAAATAGCTTTTTACGCGTAAGTTATTGGAAATGTTAGGTTAGTGCGAGAGATTATGCTCAGCAAGGATTTGCTGGGCGCGATCCAGAATCGTCGTGTCCTCAATATGTACAATGCCTCCATTTGGACCTGGTTCCAGATGGAACTCAACCACATCACCGTCTTTATACTGGTGAGCGCCGAAATAATTGCGAACGGTCTGTTCTTCCAGGTTCAATTCCTGCGCGATGCGGGAAATACTGCCATGAGGAAGTGCGTGCTTAATTCTGCGCAATTCATCGAATGTGATGTTCATATGCAAAATGTTTAGTGAAAAAATGGGTCGAAAAATTTCCCTAAGGTATGCGAATGAAAATACAAAAAGCAAACAAAAAAAGTAATTTTTTTTCAGATTTTTGAGCGTGTCTAAAATTCCATTGCCTTGTTACAAGCGCAAAATTTTATCTTAAATTGCGCTCTTATTGGTTGACTACCGGTTTTTTCAAAGGATTCAACCAGGAAAACATTCTACCTTTGCAGGGCTTAACAAACCTGAGTATTCTGGTTCATTTTTATTCCTCCATTCCATGTTTTTGCATATTATTTCTTTCGATATTCCGTATCCGGCAAACTACGGTGGGGTTATTGTGATATTTAACCAGATAAAGGCCCTTCATGCACAAGGGGTGAAGGTTATTCTGCACTGTTATCAATATGGCGATCGTAAACCTCAGCCTGAGCTTGCAAACTATTGCCATGAAATATACTATTATAAGCGCAGCAGATCCCTGATTTACCAGGTAAGCCTGCTGCCATTCATCATGCGTACCCGCCTGAGTGGTACTTTGCTAAAGCGTTTGAAAAAGGATCGGCATCCCATTCTTTTTGAAGGCATGCATACAGCAGGGCTTATCTGGCATCCAAGTTTGAAAAGCAGGCAGAAATTGATCCGGATGCACAACATTGAATGGCAATACTATGAGAGCCTGTCGCAACTCACTCCGGCCACCGCACCACTGGAAAAGGCCTATTACTTCTCTGAGAGCATCAAATTGCAGCGCATTGAACCTAAGGTAGTGCTTCATGCAGATGAGATCATTACGATTTCCAGCACAGATGAAGCATACTACCGGGCACTCAAAGCCAATACCCAATACATCCCTGCTTTTCACCCTAATAATAGCGTAGATAGCCTCTCCGGAAAAGGAGAATACGTTTTGTTTCATGGGAAGCTCAGCGTTCCGGATAATGAACTTGCTGCCATGTGGCTTATCCGGGAGGTTTTCACCGATTTCGATATTCCATTGATCATTGCGGGTATGTCGCCTTCTGATCGACTTAAGGAATTGGTAGCACAAAATGATCATGTTAGGCTGGTGGAAAATCCTGATGAAGACCAAATGAATTCCCTTTTAGCCAGGGCGCATATCAATTTACTGGTTTCTTTTCAGAGTTCTGGCATTAAGCTCAAATTGATCAATGCGTTGTTCAGAGGAAGATTCTGCATTGTGAATGAACCAATGGTAAAAGGAACCGGGCTGGCGAAACTTTGTTACGTTCGAAATTCAGCGGCTGCCATGCGTCAAACCATTGAAGCCTTGATTTATGCCCCTTTTTAACAGGGTAAAAATGCAGAGCGCA
Source organism: Saprospirales bacterium (assembly GCA_003448025.1). Classification (GTDB taxonomy): domain Bacteria; phylum Bacteroidota; class Bacteroidia; order Chitinophagales; family Saprospiraceae; genus M3007. Next base: position 2,587 of record DLXL01000056.1, read on the forward strand.
AAGCCGTGTTGGAAGCTGAATTTTCGAATGCCGAAAATGCCAGGAAATTAATCCAACTGATTAAATGGCAATAAGCCCATGCCTGCGAATATTCCGGAATCTGTACTAAAGAAATACAGGCGGGTTGGCGCTTTGTTGAATGCCCTGGCGAGTGTATCTCCATCGCTTTCAGGCAGGTTAGCTTTTAAAATTTTTTGCACGCCCAAGTCTTTACCGGTTCGGGAAAAGGATCGGGCATTTTTGCAAACAGCAAAACACGAAACGTTTTACCTGGATGGAAAGGCCTTGCGCTCCTACCATTGGCAGCACCCAAACCCGGAAGCACCGGTACTTTTATTCCTTCATGGATGGGAGTCAAATGCTGCCAGATGGCATAAGTTCATCAAAGCAGCACTCGCTGAAGGTTATGCCGTGGCGGCTTTTGATGCACCTGCAAGCGGTTATTCAGAAGGTAAAATGCTTAACGCCTTGTTATATAGCAAAACATTGCGTCAATTTTATACCCATTACGGCACCCCCTTTGGTATTGTGGCTCATTCCCTGGGCGGAGCTGCTGCCATATTCGGAATAGCCTTGCTGGAAATTCCCAAGCCAGAAAAGTTGGTCTTGTTAGCTTCCTTTTCAGATTCTACCAGGGTGATTCAGGATTTTGCCCAAATTCTGGGCGTAAATGAAAAGGTGATAAACAGCATGTATAAGCATATTGAAAAGCGCAGCGGCTTCCACATTGATGCTTTTTCCGTTCGGCGACAAGTCAGCACGTTGCAACAGGTAAAAGGATTGGTGATCCACGATCTATATGATGACATTGCACCGGTAAGTGAAGGCCGAGAAATAGCGGAAAACTGGGCAAGTGAATATTTGGAAACGGAGGGTCTGGGGCACAAAATGCAAGACAAAAGCGTGGTGCGACATGTAATGCAATTTCTGAAAACGGATCCCAGGAAAGGCTGAATAATAACAAAACGGCCAGACAGCCCTTTTGCTGCCTGACCGTCCTTCAAGAGATTAACCCGGGAGATTAGCTAGATAGGAATAAAGAAAGTGGATTATAAAAGCGCGCCCTGAAGTGGGTTGGCATCATTTTTCCATTATCGTCTGTCAATACTGAGCAGATCTGTATATTTTCGATTGCTTTTTTTAGTCATGAGCGCTCCAACTTTTTGGAACGCCCACGACTGCTGAAAAGAGCAACTTTTCGTCAAGGTTGGGTGGTTTTTCAAAGGGCTTACGTACAGGTATTCTGTGGCTTTTCGGGGGAGCTTGGCTTTCTAATGTTCTTTATCGGGTTATTCAGGGAGGGTAGGATTGGGCCGGGAATTTGACACCTTCAACTTGTTTAGGGTATTCAGTGTCAAACTCCCGGGTCCTCGCAATCGTTTATTTCACTTGAATCATCGTTCTCGTTGCGCTGTTGTTAGCGGTTTCGAGTTTGTAGTACAACAGGCCATTTGAGTTAATCAATGCTCTGTCAAGCGGAATACTGTTGTAACCTTTAGGAAAGTCTCCTTTCTGGCTGTATACCAAGCGACCGGATTGATCGAAGATAGACAGGGTGGCTGCAGCTGCTTCAGGCAAGTGGAACCCAATGAGCGTACGGTTCACGAATGGATTCGGTTGGTTTTGGTACAACTCAAATCCAACACCACTGATCGTGCTTCCATCTTTTCCATTAAAGCGCAGTGCCACATCCAAACGCTGTGCGTTTTTGCCGTCGGTGTCAATTTGATAGGATTCAGCTTTGGTGATTCTGCTGGATACTCCGATCATCTTGCTTACCTCACCTGATTTTCTGGCTTTAAACCTCAGGCTAAACTCGCCAACCGTTGGGCCATCGAAAGAAGTAGTCACAGCATTTTCAGCAGCAAACGTTCCGAAATGATCGGCCTTCATACCAGGACCAGGAACCACATCTACCAGGTCAAGATCGTTGAACTGAAGGGTAAACTGATATCCGGATACTTTTTCACTGGCTTTGAATTTCAGCTCGAATACTTCTCCAGCTTTTACTACCCGATCTTCAACATCGAACAGCAATGCACCTGTACTACGTTCTTCAACTGTCATCAATGAGTTTGCAATAGCACTTGCATTTACGTCACCCACTTTAATCGCTACGAAATCATCATCCATGGCGTTGGCCTGAATATCCAGCACTGATTTTTCTTCAGGGAAGTTCGTCTGGAATGGATTGGCCACATTTGGGAACACAAAGGATTTGTCTACAAATCGCCAGCTTTCATTCGCAGGCAGTTCTGTGTAAATACCAAGGATCAGTTTACGCAGTTCCACGATATCGAATGTGGTGATGCTTCCGGAACGGTTTGCATCTGCAGCAATCATTTTATATGGGCTGTTTAAAGGCTCCAGACCTAAAATATGTTTGCTGATCAACACCAGGTCGTACGTTGTTACACCATTCAAAGGATTGTCATCTTTTGTTGGCGTTACCGTGTAGTTCATGTGCATCGGAACCGCATGCAGGAATGAGAACTGGCCAGCCTGGTCGGTCATGTCAAACAGGTTGAAGGTTGGACCGGCAAGTTCTACATCTGTTTCTTCCAGTCCTTCGTTCATTTCTGTTTTCAAGGCTCCTGCTACGGTTGCTGATCCGTTTCCACAATTACTATTGTTGTCCTGAATGATCATATAGGTATCGCAGCGATCTGCATTTCCATAGGCATCCAGTCCCCAGAGCTCCACACATTGTGGTCCTAATTCGTTGCAATCAAAAGAGATACTAATCTGTGGATTGTTATTGGCATCAAGTGGGAAGCCAACTCCCTGTCCACATTTGCGAATACCAAACACCAGGAAGTCATCAGGCGTGCTGTTATCGTCAGCATCCAGCAGGAAGTCGCTGGCGAACAGAGAGATGACACCCGTTTGCGTGAGGTTTCCGGTCAGGCCATTCATACAAACTAGCGTTGGCGCCTCGCAATCTTTTATAATGAACTCGTATTCACATACGCTTTCGTTTCCGCAACCATCGCTGGCGATCCACTTGATTTTGTGCTTGCCATAAGGTAGCTCAGGTAAGCTGTACAAGCCTGGTGCTACCGTTGTATTCCAGCGTACCGAAGCTGTCAGACTGGTACCATTGACGGTTGTCTGCAACCCGAAGCGATATTTCTGGTTAGGATTCACCGCGCGCTCATCGAAGATTCGTGGGGTGCCACCAGAGAAGTTCGGTGTGTTTGCATTGTCGTAGTTCACGGTGCCTGGTGCTGGCGCATTGACACTGCTTACAGCTGTTTCCATGCTGCCATTATTATCCAGATCCAGGAATAACAAGTAGCGAATGCTCAAATTGGAGCCAGAACACAAGTCGGTAACCGAGATAGTCAGATCCACCGGTGCTTCATTCATATTGTTAGACTGAATTTCTGCCTCCCACCAATAGCTTTCATTCCATAGATTTGGATCATTGGTGGTTAGGTCGCAGAATTCAACCGGGCTTGCAGGGCAAGTCATCGTTGGAGCCTGCTGGTCAATGATCTTGATAATCTGCTTGTACTCATAGCAATTGGCATTTTGATTCCAGTAGGTGCTATAGTTGGTAGCGGATGGATCGTTAGGCGTAATCTTCACCACAGTAGGCGCCCATGGAGCTAATGTACCTACTGGTGATACGATTGGGCCCGGCAAATTGCTGGCATGACTGCTGTTCGGGTGCGGTGTTGGGTTTGGTACCACGGTGCAACCAGCACCTGGGTTGTATGTACACCAGTTAATGATCCTCCAGGTGCGCTCAATTTTAAAGCAGGCATCTGGAACTACCGTATATACCTGATCCTGATAGCTGACGCCTAACAGTTCACAGTCTTCTCCAAAGAATTGCGGTTCACCGTACATGCCAGATCCATCGCATGTGGTTATAACGACATCATTAGGGAATTTTATGAAATAATCCTGTTCGTAGTTGACAAAAATCCTTTGTGTGCACTGGGTGCTTTGACCGTGACAGTCATACACACGGAAAGTACGGGTGATCGTTCCTTTATTACAAACAGAATCAAACTGAGTGTAACTTACAGAATGGGATAAGCCTTTTTGCCCCTGATACTCGTAGTTAACGTCCAGGCAACAGTTGTCATAAACATTCGGCTTGCCGTAAGTCCATAGGCTTGGATCAAAGTTTTCACAGTTTACGGTAACATTGAACGGAGTTTCACAAACAGGCTTCAAATTATCCTGTACCTTAACCATGACTTCACATTCGTTATAGATTTGTGTTCCATCAGGTAATGTGGAAATGGTGCCGTCAGGATTAACCTGGTATACGCGCAGGATAACTTTCACTTCTGAACCCACTTCGCAGCAGTAAAATTTGATGGAGTCAGACTCGGCAATAGCCAGGTCAAATTCACTCAAACCAAGCGGATTTCCTGCACATGGTGAATCATCCAGGCTGGTGATACAATCGCTATATGGCAGAGCCCTGCGAATGGTAAATTTAATATCGCTGCACAAGTCGAAGGATCCATCGTCAAATGTGGTTGCTCGTACCCAGGTGATTCCACCAAATTCACAGTTGGCAAAATTGGCCTCATAACAGTCAAATGGATTGTCTTTGCCAATACCTACGATGGTGGTTTCATCACAAGCCGCGGTTGGAGGCTCAAAGTCCTGTATAGTCAGATTGAAACTGATCGAGCTGGTATTGCCACAGTCGTCTTCTGCGATATATATTACTAAATGATCACCCACCGGGATACAAGGAATAGCTCCGAAAGAGGCCAGTGTGTCCGGATTGTTGAGCAGATTGCCAGGGAAATTGAATAATCCGCCATTTACGCCAAGTGGATTACCTAATAAGCCAGTTACAGGATCAATCGGGTAAATCAACGCCGAAATTTTGTTCACCTGAGAGCAACTGTCCATCAACAATACTTCCGGCAGGATCATGCTGGCACAGCAATCATATGGATCAGTGCTTTCCAATTGGTCAGGAATTGGTGTGATGAAAACAGGGCCTTCTTCGTCCAATACCTGAATGAGCTGGATATGTTCTTTGATGACTCCAGTACAAGGATCTACAACCGTCCACTTTCTTGAAATACTGTAGCTGCCATCGCAACTCCATACCGGAGTGTCGTGATGCTCCCAGAAAATGGCGCCACCGTCAGGCAGACCAAATACCCATGGGAAACCCTGCAGGCCCTGATCTTCAATCCATTCTGGCGTTGGATAAACACCAATTTTGCAAGTGAATGTCTGTTCCTCGATACCGTCATAATCTGGCGGGAAATTTACATCATTCAACGTTGGACGCAACAAATGGAGCGTTTGAATACAGGTAGCGGTATTACCAGTTGCATCTTTAGCGGTCCAGGTACGGCTGATAATGGATGTCAGTCCGGATGCGCAGTTCTGGTTCTGTGACTGATCCAGATAGGTCAATGTAACATCAGAACAGAAATCAAGGTTCGCTACCATAGAGGTTGCCTTCGGCACCACATAGCTTTGGTTGCCATTCAGAATAACATCATCTGGATCAATACCATTTGGTAAACCGGCGCCAAAGATGCCAGTCATTCTAATATGCAAATCTGCAATTTGTATGGAGGATACATCACCCCCGGCATTTTGGTCAGCAATACGTACACGCCAGATGCCATTCACCTGTTCACCGTCGAAGCTGCTTAGGACACCCAAACCAAAAGGAATTTGAGCGTTTTTGTCCGTAGTGTAGCTGTCGCATACAGGAACAAAGATGCCTTCGTCGTCAAAACGTACAAATAAAGAACCGGCACAAGCTTGAGCTCCATCCCACAAGGTTACTACAGTGCCCTGAGGACTTTCCACCTGGATATTCATGTCAGCAAAGAATACATCTCCACCGATTTTCACCCGTAGATCTACATCATCCACGATGGCGCCCATGGGCAAATTCACTGGAATCTGGAACTCACGAATTTGACCGTCCGTCACATTTACGGGTAAGCCCTGGCTTCTGAATGGTAGCTCCAGCGTTGCATCTTGCGCAAACAACGGAGTCAATGGGAAATTGAACGGAATGGTGATCGGCGTTGGCTCACAGTCCAATGCTGGTGGAAGATTGTCTTCAATCTTTACATCACCAAAGCATCTGTTTTCATTGTTGTCCATTATTCCATCTTCATCCAGGTCGTCAAATACCCGGAAGCGATAGGTTTTTCCTACATCATTGCAGTCAAAAACAGCCGGTACCCAAGGGCCATTACCGTAAGGCAATGTTTTGTCTACCTGAACAGGATAGTAATCAAAGCATCTGAAAGGGCCGCCTTCCAAAATCTGATCAGCAAGAAGGGTGTCCCGACAATCGGGGCCAAGTGCCAGAATAATTACGTCGTTGCAGGTAATTGTAGAGATTGGAGTCGGGAAGTCCACTATCGTTACGTTCCATGAGGCCGTTGTCATGTTGCCTGATGCATCTGTACACTTGAACGTGTAAGTATAGGTATTGCCCTGTTCCAATACTGCAGGAGGGAATGGGGCAACTTGCACTGCTACACCTCCATTAGGTGTTGAGTAATTCACATACCCATTATAGGCGCGGTTTGGTGTGCTAACGCCAAACGGGAATGTTTTTCCTACACCCGGATTGGATGATACGCGCAATGTGCCGTCGTTCACCTGACGAACTGCATCGGTATAATTCAATGGAGCTCCTGTTGTGCTGGTAAGGTAAATACCACGCGTTTCCCCTGCAGGAATGGTAATGCCAAAACCAGGAACCGGTGTACCTGAAGCAGAACTGATTGAGGTCACCAAAGCACTTCCAGCCAAAGTCCAGGCAGCGGGGTTATTCTGAACGCCGTTGAAGGACCCGTTTGCCTGGGTATAATACACTTCCATAGTGAAAGTGCCTACATCCAGTGAAGGACCAAATTGGGTGATGGTGAGCGGTGTTGAACCCAGGTTAGTCACATCAAACATAATGCCGGCATTGCCAAGATTGGCCGGGGCAAAATCGATCGGGTGATTTACCTGACCATTTGTACCGGCAGCACAGTTATCGGAACAATTAACCTGATAGTTGTAGTTGGAGAAATCACATTGGCCAGAACCAAGGGTGATGGTTGTATTTGAAGGGTGTGTGATAGTTGGTGGGGTGTTATCAATAACGTTGATGATTTGTATAGCAGCACTGATAACGCCGCCGCCGCACGGATCTACCAGTTCCCAGGTAACCACGTTGTTACCTACAGGAGCGGTGATGACTGTATTAATAGGCGTGAGAACCACTGTTGGAGCGCCACCATTGATGCGATATTGCAGTTGGTAGCCGGCATTACAACCGCCAGGGAAAGTTGGCAGTGCAGTGGTTACATTCACGAAGCAGTTGTTAGATCCCGGACCGGTGTTGACGGTTTGATTGACCGGTGCGGTCATCGGGCAATTAAGGATAGGCACCTGACGAACGATCGCTGTCCAACCTGGCGTAGTAATCGCATTGTCAGACAAGAAATGAAAAGTAAGTGCCTCAGCGGCGTTTGCGCCAACTGCAGCTATTCCGGTATTGGCAGTAATAGTGCCTGGGCTAATTGATTGCCAGTTTCCGCCGGGAAAACCGGAATTGGTTGGCCCCTGTGGACCGTTGATTTTATTTGCCGGGTTTATTGCCGTGCCATTGTAAATGTACAAGGCATCCCAGTTTTGTTCCAGACCAAATGAAGTAAACGACACTTGAATCCGGTGTGTTGCCGGGTTGGATGGTGTGAAAGTGACTTCGGCATTGGCGTTGTTATTGTAATTTAGATTTGGACCGCCGTTGTCGAAAAAGTTGAAAAAACAGGTGCCGGGAGGTGCAATCGTATATGGACTGCCCGGAGTGATCCCGTTATTGGTCATATTGACGTTTGTTTGCGCAAATGATGTTGCACAAGCAAATGCCCACCAAATAACCAGGGACAGGGTGATATGAAAATTGCTCTTTTTCATGCTAGTATGAATTTGAAAATTAAAAGAAACTGAAATGCGGCATAACCGAATTTCTTAAAGACTGCTTTCTTCTTTGGAGAATTGGTAATGGTTCCGGTATATCAAGCAACCGGAGGTTGTGAAGATTTAATTGGTTAACAATACTCTGGTTTCTGTCTGAAGGGCTCTCAAAATCACCTTTGGGGTATAAGAGGCTTCTTTTTCAAAACCGAGTGTTGCGGCAGCCGGAACGGCTAGTTCAAGTGCCTGAGACACTTCTGCGCCTTTGCTGACTTCATTGATAATGGCCTTGAAATAGGCTATTCTCCTTACGGTGTTGTCATACAAAGGGGTTCCTACAGTTAGCCCGGGCATTTGTTGGTTTAGTACCGTAATTTGAGCTAACAGGATGTTTTTCGCATCATCTCCTGATTTCCAGTTGAATGTTTGCGATGGTGGCTGCAGTGCCTGCGCGTGTATGGTTTGGCTGCCTACACACACAAAACTCATCAGAAGAAAAGCAGAGAGCAACAACTGACGTGTTTTAGCCAGGGCTATGCTCGAAATGATATATTTCATGTGCACGAATTTTTGTTGATGAAAATGGATTGTTTGAACTATTGACCAGAGGCATTAAAATCAATTCTCAATTTGCCAGCTTCCTCTACCACCGGGTAGTTTCCTGGTCGTATCTGGGTGAATTTTAACCCCAGGGATTGAATGACTTCAGGTGCGATATCAGCGCTGTTTTCCTGTACAAGTATTCCTTGTTGTAAGTGGCTGTTGTAGAATTGTTGGCAAAGCATTTGCTTGGTCAGAACCAATGAAAGACCATTGCCATCCGCTAATGGGAAAAGCAACCCGATGGTACTTTTACATCCCAACTTTCTTTCCATGGCGAGTTGGCCAACGGTTGAACGTGGGCTGATTCTACAAATTCCAGCCCCGGAACAAACACCCTGACCACCATAGACCACATCGCAACTTATCATTCTTTGAGAAGGATGGTTTCCAGCTGCGTCCACAGTTTGTGCGGAAGAAACCGTCAGACTGGATGCCTGAACCTGTGCCTGCAGACTTGAGGCGCTAAGGAGAAAAAGCAGGGATAAAACGGTGAAGAAGGCTCCCTTAATCAGGGACTTTTCTTCTTTTACAATAAGAAGATTCATGATGAAATATTTAATCGGCTAAAAATGACGACACTGAAATGCCTTCCATTTATGCCTGTTTGGTTATGAAATCAATCCGGATGTAACCTGACTCTTCCTTGATTTGATAGGATCCAGGCATTAACTGGTGGAATTTCAAACCAAGAGCAGAACACAGTGCTTTAGGCAATGGACAAGGACTGTCGAGCTTTAGTACCTGGTGTCGTAAATGGTTTTTATACAACTTGGTACACAATAGCCCGCGTGTCAGTACCATAGCCAGACCTTCCCCGCCTTCAATCGGGTAAAGCAGGCCTACCGTACTCTGGCAGGTCTTTTTTTGGGTGGAAAGGAGCGGAGATTGCCCTGATCGAGCCGTAATCCGACAAATTCCAGTGCCAAGGCAGTTCGCGGAAGGAGATCCAAAAACCACATCACAACTCATATGATGGGTGGAATCCGTTTCTCGCCTCGGGCTAACCAGGTTCTGCTGCGCACCACTCCAGGGAGGGGCGGCAGAAGCCAGGCCGTTGGGTGTGGGAATGTTTCTCATAAAAATGTTACGGTTTCGCCTTCTCACAGTAAACTGTTGTCAGGCAATTATGAATGATATGATTGTTTACCTTTGAGGTCAACTTATGCACCAATGAGATCCAAGCCTGTAATACAAGCGCCGATCAGATCAAGACCAGTGATGGAGTCAGTTACGATGTTCTTGGTAGCGGTTGGAAGCGTAAGTGCGTTATTCATAAGACCAGTGCAATCGGTGATTTTTTGCTCCGATTTGCATGACAAAGGTCTTGCGGTGACTCACCCTGAAATAGGACAGTAAACAGGCTGATATCGCCCGGTCGGTTTTATTTGTTTTTAGTTCAATAAAGATATAAGTGATTGATAATCATATATTTACATTGTTCGTATTAGCCCCTTTTTTATACGTGATTTTGCAGTTTATCAGGTGTTTTCAGACTTTGGGTTGCAGGCCTGTTGCCTATAAAAAATCCAGTACCTTTGTACATTGAATTACCCTTGCACATGCTGTCGTCTTTAAA
>DLXL01000057.1:0-3694 GCA_003448025.1 Saprospirales bacterium
TACCATTTCTCGAACTTGCCTGGCGCTGTGGAGCCCAAATCATTGGCGATGTTACGCTTTCTGCCTCCGGGATAAACGAAATTCACAAGGTGCGCCCCGGCGACATTGCGTTTTCCGATGTGCAGAAATATTTCCAAAAAACGCTCGACAGCGAAGCCACTATTCTGCTGCTCAACGCCCCGGCAGTTTGTCCGCCTGGAAAAGCCATTCTGATTGTAGAAAACCCCTTTGAAGCCTACGATTCGCTGATTCGGGAATACCGGCCCTTTGAACCGCTCAAGGTAACCATCAGCGCCCGGGCCGACATTCACCCGACGGCCATCATAGAGCCCGGCGTGGTGATTGCCGCCAACGTGCGCATTGGCGCGCATACGTACGTTCAAGCCAATGCTTACATCGGCGAGTATTCCTACATCGGTGAACATTGCGTTATTGGCCCCGGCGCCATCATTGGGCCGGATGCTTTTTATTTCAAAAAACTCGCTGACGGTTCTTTCCAAAAATGGCGCAGTGGCGGCCGGGTGATCATTGAAGACCGGGTAGATATTGGCGCGGGTTGTACCATTGCCAAAGGGGTAAGCGGTGATACTGTAATCGGAGAAGGTTCAAAGCTGGACTGCCAGATCCACATCGGACACGGCGCGGTGGTAGGCAAAAACTGCCTGTTTGCCGGTCAGGTAGGCATTGGAGGTAAAACCGTGGTAGAAGACAATGTGGTGCTATATGGGCAAGTGGGGGTAGCACAGGCGCTGCGCATCGGGCAGGGTGCAGTGGTAACCGCAAAATCTGGGGTATCCAAAGATCTGGAAGGCAAAAAAGCCTATTTCGGCATTCCGGCGGAAGAAGCCCGGCAGAAATACCGTGAGCTGGCCTCCCTGCGACAATTGCCGGAGTTTATGAAAAACAAAGGATAAGCCATGAACAAACAAGCCGGTCCGTTTAAAGCCATTCAAAGCCCGAATCAGTCCTGTCTGATGGTGGTCATCATCATGGCTTTGTATTTCGGTATTGGAGGCCCAATTATCCTGACAGCAGCACATTTTTTGGGAATTATTGGCCTTTTGGTGGCTTTTATGATGGTGGCATTTGTCCTCAGTCGCATCATGATGTTGTATATCAATGCCGAATCCAGCATTAATACCAACGATTCCGGCATCACCATAGAGGTTGTTCGCAAGGGGCTGGGCACCCCTATTGGCTCCACTTTTTACTCCTGGGATCAGCTGGAAGGTTTCCGTTATGCCAGAGTAGCCCGAAGCCCAAACACCTTGACGTTGTATTGGTCTGATGGGAACAAACAAATCTTTCAGGCATTTGATACGGAGTTTTTATACCAACATCTTTGTCGATGGTATCCTGAAAAGGAGCGCGATTTCTGGGGCCGACCTAAAAGCGAAGCCTGAGGCGGCATTTTTCCGACCAATTTCAGCAAACCACAGTCTATTGGAAAGGGGGCGCAGACAGACATCTGGCTGCTGTTCGTTGTAATTTTGCGTCGCCGGCGTTTAACCGGCGTTGTTTACTAAGCCAAATCATCCATCTATTATGAAGTTTCCTTTGTTTTTATCCCTCGCTTTGGCCGTGTTTGTCGCAGCCTGCGGTAACAATAAGTCCGAGCAACTCCCACCAGCTCCAACCCCTATCAAAAATGAGCAGGTGTTGCTCGACACCTTTGCAGACTTACAAATCCTTTGGTACGACCTGCCCGGTTTTGACAAGCTGAGCATTCAACAAAAAACATTCATCTATTACCTTTCTGAAGCTGCACTTGCCGGCAGGGATATTATTTACGATCAGCATTGCAAACACAATCTGGCTGTGCGCAAAACCCTGGAAGCTATTTTTAATACCTACAAAGGAGACAAAACCGGCGCCGACTGGAAAGCCTTTGAAGTGTATGCCAAGCGTGTATGGTTCTCCAACGGAATCCATCACCATTATAATGAAGTAAAAATCCTGCCGGAATGTTCCAAAGAATATTTCCTCACGCTTGTGCAAGGCTCTGATCCTGCCGCATTACCTATGCCGGTAGCCGACATCCAAAGCACCCTGATGCCCGTCATTTTTGATCCAACTGTAATGCCCAAACGCACCAGCAAAGACGGGCCTGATGTAGTACGCAACTCATCTGTGAATTTCTATGAAGGTGTTACTGCTGCAGAAGTGGATCAGTTTTACAAGACAAAAATCAAGGCTGCCGGCGCAAAAGCGCCCATGTTTGGGCTGAACTCCAAATTGGTAAAAGATGAAGGGGTGATCAAAGAAATCGTCTGGAAATCCGGCGGTATGTACGGCCCGGCCATTGACAAAATTATTGAAAACCTGGAAAAAGCCATTCCATTTGCGGAAAATGAACAGCAAAAACAAGCCCTGGCCCTGCTCGTGGAATATTACCGTAGTGGCGACCTGAAGAAGTTTGATGAATACAACATCGCCTGGGTAAAAGATACCGAAAGCACTATTGATGTGATCAACGGATTTATTGAAGTGTACCACGATCCAAAAGGTTACAAGGCAGATTTTGAGGCGGCTGTTCAGTATAACGACCCGGAAGCGACTGAAAAGATGGCCATTGTGAGTAAAAACGCCCAATATTTTGAAGACAATTCAACGATTGCGGCTGCCCACAAAAAGAAAGAAGTGAAGGGTGTTTCCTACCGCGTCATCAACGTGGCTATGGAAGGCGGCGATTGTGCGCCAAATACACCCATCGGAATCAATTTGCCGAACTCCAATTGGATCCGCGAGGACTTTGGCTCCAAATCCGTGAGTTTGAATAACATTGAAAATGCCTACAACAAGGTAGGCGGTGCGCTTGCATTGCAGGAGTTTGCTAACGATGCAGAAGAAATTGAAAATGCAAAAAAATACGGCGAGGCCTGTGGCAAGATGCACACCGCCTTGCATGAAGTAATTGGCCATGCCAGCGGTCAACTCAACCCGGGTGTTTCTGAGCCAAATGTTACCCTGAAACATTACTCCAGCACGCTGGAAGAAGCTCGTGCAGATCTCGTGGCACTCTATTTCATGCCGGATCCTAAATTGATCGAAATGGGGTTGATGCCGGATGCCAATGCCTTTAAAGCAGAGTACGATCAGTACATCCGTAATGGTTTGCTCCAGCAACTTCGTCGCCTGCCGGCTGGTGCTGATATTGAGGAAGACCACATGCGCAACCGTCAGCTGGTGGCTGCCTGGGCTGTGGAAAAAGGAAAGGCAGACAATGTAATTATCAAGGAAATGCGCAATGGAAAAACCTACTATGATATCCGCGATTATGCCAAATTGCGCGTGTTATTTGGCCAATTACTGGCTGAAATTCAACGTATTAAATCAGAAGGTGACTATAAAGCAGCCGAAACCCTGGTAGAAACCTATGGCGTAAAAACCGATGCCGCTACCGGAGCCGAGGTAAAAAAGCGCTACTCTGCCCTTCCCACCAAAGCTTACTCCGGTTTTGTACAACCACGTTTGGTTGCTGAAAAAGACGCCAACGGCAATATCATCGACGTAAAAGTGGAGCGCGAAATGGATTTTGTGAAACAAATGCTCCGGTATGGCAAGGAATATTCGTTTTTACCGGTGAAGAATTGATGGACGATGGACGATGGACGATGGACGGTGGGTGTCCGTGGGGGTTATACTTAATTTGGGTTGTCATCCTGCTGCGCGGGATGACAACCCACGTTATTTT